>SMWY01000046.1 GCA_004356555.1 Candidatus Dadabacteria bacterium | reverse complement strand
GGAGGGGAAAAAGCTCTAGCGGCAATAGCGTTAATTATATCCGCATGTCTTATTAAACCTGCGCCATTTTTACTTTTTGATGAAATTGATGCGCCCCTGGATGATATAAACACATCTTATTTTATGGAGCTTATTAAGGAAATAGACAAGAATTCTCAAGTGGTTTTAATTACTCACAATAAAAAGACAATGCAGGAAGTGCACTCTCTAATCGGTATCACCTCTAACAAGTCAGGAACTTCCACAGTAGTTTCGGTAGAACTTAATTGAATTTTGATGGTTAATGTTTAAGTTCTATTAGAGCAATTTTTACCAAAGCACATTTAATATTGACAGGAATTAAATCTAGAGAGAAAGTAGTTCGTAGGACTTATATATCGCTGCAACAATAGGAAATTCCGCTAGAAAACGAATAAATAATGCAATTTGTTATAGATAGGTTTTACCCTTATACTTTAAGTTGGTTCTTATTTTTCGGAGGTTTATTAGAATATGATTTCTTACATAATGAAAAAAATTGTGGGCTCTCAGAACGAAAGAGATATAAAGAAACTTGGTTCAATTGTTGATGTTGTTAATGAACATGAAGCGGCCTTATTAAAACTTTCAAACTCTGCCCTAAAAGAAAAAACAGATTCTTTCATAGAAAAAGTAAAAAGCAGTTTGAATGAAAATGGCGACCTTGAAGACGAAGAACATGCTGAAATATTAGAAAATACGCTTGAGGAAATACTTCCTGAAGCATTTGCCACAGTAAGAGAAGCAGCCCGTAGAACGCTTGGAATGCGACCTTTTGATGTTCAGCTCATAGGCGGTCTAGTCCTTCATCAAGGGAAAATAGCGGAAATGAAGACTGGTGAGGGAAAAACACTAGTTGCAGCCCTCCCCCTCTATCTAAACGGCCTTGCCGGTTATGGGGCACATCTTATCACTGTTAACGATTATCTTGCAAGACGTGATGCAACATGGATGGGATCAATTCATAAACTTTTAGGCATTTCAGTAGGTGTAGTAAATCACGAGATTTCTTACTTGGTAGAGTGGGAGAACCCTGAACGAGCTCAAAATGCTATAGATAAGAACCAGAGTGTATGGCCAAACGAGTACACGGATATGGACATACCCCCTGAAAAGAACCTCGATGTACTATCCGCTTTTAAAACTAAACTTGTCGAATGCTCGAGGAGAGAGGCTTACGGAGCCCACGTGACTTACGGAACAAACAACGAATTCGGATTCGATTATTTAAGAGACAATATGAAATTCTCTCTCGATGATTATGTGCAGAGGGGACACAATTTTGGAATTGTGGACGAGGTAGACAGCATATTAATTGACGAAGCGAGAACTCCTCTGATAATTTCAGGACCTTCTGAGGATTCTACTGAGCGTTACTATGAAATTGATAAGGTAGTAAGAAGGTTAAAACCGGAAGTTGACTTTAGCGTCGATGAAAAAATAAAACAGGTAACCCCGACTGAGGAGGGATCAACAAAAGTCGAGCAAGCTCTTGGCATAACAAATCTGTACGACCCTGTGAACCTTGAAATCCTGCATCATGTAATTCAAGGACTCCGGGCACACAATCTGTTTAATCGTGATGTCGATTATATGATAAAGGACGGACAGGCAATAATAGTTGATGAATTTACGGGAAGGCTAATGCTCGGAAGGCGTTGGAGTGACGGCCTGCATCAGGCGGTTGAAGCGAAAGAAGGTATAGAAATCGAAAACGAGAACCAGACCCTGGCCACTATTACGATCCAAAATTACTTTCGTATGTATAGAAAATTAGCCGGTATGACCGGTACTGCTGATACTGAAGCATTTGAATTCAAGGACATCTATAAGCTCGACGTGAATGTAGTTCCCACTCATAAGCTAATGATAAGGGACGATAGAAACGACTTAATTTATAAAACTGAAAATGAGAAGTTCAATGCCGTAGCACAAGAGATAAAGGAACTTAATGAACAAGGACGCCCAATGCTTGTAGGTACCACTTCGATTGAAAAATCGGAGAAACTCCATCATCTGCTAACAAAGCTCAAAATAGAACATCAGGTTTTAAATGCAAAACAGCATGAAGGAGAGGCCGGAATTATAGCACAGGCCGGAAGAATTGGAGCTGTCACTATAGCAACCAACATGGCTGGAAGGGGAACAGATATTATACTCGGAGGAAACCATGAACATTTGGCAGACGAAATTCTACGAAAAGAAGACAAAGTAGATCCGGCAGAAGCTGATCCCGAACGGTATAAAGAGGCGATACTCAAAGCAAGAGCAATCTGTGATGAGGACAAGAAAAAAGTGATTGAGATGGGTGGGCTTCATATTATCGGCACAGAAAGACATGAATCCAGAAGAATCGACAATCAGCTCAGGGGAAGAGCGGGAAGGCAGGGTGATCCGGGCTCATCACGTTTCTTTGTATCACTTGAAGATGATTTAATGAGAATCTTCGCCTCTGAAACAATTACTAAAATCATGGACAAACTCGGCTGGGAAGAAGGTGAGCCGATTGAGCATAAGATGATAAGCAAATCTATTGAAAATGCTCAGAAAAAAGTCGAAGGACATAACTTTGATATTAGAAAACACCTACTCGATTATGATGATGTCCTTAATACTCAAAGAGACGTTATCTACACAAAAAGGAAAGAATTCCTGGCAGGTGGAGAAAACCTGAAAGAAAATTTATTTGAGATGGCTGATGATATAGCAGAGGATATCACAGCAGCTTCTCTGCCGGAAAAAATAAATTCAGACACCCTAGATCTCGGCGAACTTAAAGAATCCCTACATACACTGTTTAATATAGAGATAGACTTTGAGGATTTACCTGAAGATGTTATTAAAAAAGAAGATGTTACAGAATATATTCAACATAAAGTACATGAATATTACGAACAAAAAGAACAGGACATCAGCAGCGAAACTATGCGTCAGATTGAAAGATTTGTCATGCTCCAGACTGTTGACTATCTCTGGAAAGACCATCTTCTTAACATGGACCATTTAAGAGAGGGTATAGGGCTTAGAGGGTATGCTCAGAGAAACCCGCTTCACGAATATAAGAGGGAGGGTTACGATATGTTCGGCTCCCTTATATACCGACTCAGCAACGATGTCTGTGAGAAACTCTTTAGAGTACAGCCGGTAAGTGAAACGGATATGGAAAGACTCGAGAAGAAACGAAGAGCTGAACAGCAGCGCATGGTCTTAAGCAGTGGAGAGGGAGAGGGAAAAGAGGAAGAAAAGAAAAAACCTATAAGAAGGCAAGAGAAAAAAATAGGCAGAAACGATCCTTGCCCATGTGGAAGCGGCAAGAAATATAAAAAGTGCCATGGAAAGGCCTAGGGAAGAGTTTAAGGTTAATAACTATGAATAATAGACAAATTAATTTCTATCAGTTTAAGGGTAAACCGCCGTTCTATGTTTTCCCTCTAATGTTTATTTTGGTTCTGGTAGTAATTGGAGTATTGGCTATTTTTGGACTCTTTATCGGGATTGTTGTTGCAGTGGGAGTAATTGTACTAACTGCTCTTAGGTTTATAAATTCTTTTAGAAGTAAGAAGCCTGATAAAGTTACAAAAGTAGATGACGGCACTACAACAATTACGTTGGATGAAAGTGATTACGAGATAATTGAGAAGGAAAAGAAACCTTAGCGCTTTAGGCTAAGATACTTTCTGTATTTCACTTGCCAGATTAAAATCTTTATCAGTCAATCCACCCTCACTATGGGTCGATAGAGTTATAGTTACTTTGCTGTATTGAATTAAAATATCTGGATGGTGATCTACTCTTTCGGCAAGCATAGATACTTTACTCACAAATCCGATTGATTGTATGAAATTTTTAAATTTAAACTGTTTAACTATCTGGTTCCCTTCTTGTCCCCAACCTTCTAAGCTGCCGAGGTTCTCAGTGATTACATTGTCTGATAATAGAGCCATAATTTAACCCCCTTTTTATATAAATTAATGAATACCCACTGGATAGTCAAAGAATTGTGATTTAAGTTTAATTACCATGCAGAGAGTTTTCATAGGAATAGGCAGTAATCTAGGAGATACAATAGGCAACTGCAAAATAGCTCTGGAGGAAATAGGAAATTTTGCTGAAATAGTCAGAATCTCCTCTCTCTATGAAACTGAGCCTGTGGGTAATGAGGATCAGCCTAATTTTATTAATTGTGCAGTGGAAATTAACACTGATCTTTCACCGCATGAGTTGCTTTCTCACCTTAATTCCGTTGAAGATAAACTAGGAAGGGTAAGGGGAGAGAAATGGGGGCCCAGAGTAATCGATCTCGACATTATCTTTTACGACGGCCTGGTTATGAAAGATGATGATTTAATCATTCCACACCCAAGAGCACACTTAAGACGATTTGTCCTTGAGCCAATTTGTGAAATTGCGCGTGATTTCATTCATCCCGAGCTTAAGATATCTATATTAGAGCTTCTAGAGAAATTGGGAGACAGTAAGGTGGTAATAAAATTAGAACAGCCATTCACAACTGCTCAACAGTAATCCACAATTAATCAACAATATAAAAGCATAAATTCAAGAGCCCTTTCCATAGTTATTCAAAAATATGGGTACAACAAAACTATAATGATTAGAGGCAGTTAAAGCTTAACAATAACAAACTTTGGCCGTTAATGTGAATAGAATTAATTTCTATAGAAGACAAGTTATCCACAGATTTACAATATTTTAGAGTGTTGGATTTTAGGAAATAGGAGCTTATTCTAGGTCTTACTTGAATATCTATCAACACATATGCCCCATACTATTAAGAAGTACTCTTCGCCGACTCAAGGGTATTCCATAGAAGCATGGATATAGTCATCGGCCCTACCCCTCCCGGAACGGGTGTGATATAAGATGCTTTTTGTGAAACTGCCTCAAAATCCACGTCTCCTGTGAGCTTGCCTTCTTCATTACGATTTATCCCGACATCTATTACAACAGCACCTTCCTTAACCATATCGGCGGTAATAAAATTAGCACGCCCTATGGCAGCAACCAGTATATCGGCTCTCCTTGTTACCTCATCAAGCGGTTTGGTTCGTGAATGGCAGACAGTCACAGTAGCGTGGCGGTGAAGAAGGAGCATTGAGACAGGTTTCCCGACAATATTGCTCCGTCCTACAACTACAGCCTGTTTACCACTTATATCTATATTATAAAACTCAAGCATCTTGATAATCCCGTGGGGAGTGCAGGGGATAAACCTCGGATTCCCCTCCACAAGAAGCCCCACATTATAGGGGTGAAAACCGTCAACATCCTTTAGAGGAGAGACAGCCCTTAGAATCTTTGTTACATTTATATGATCAGGTAACGGGAGCTGTACTAATATTCCATGTATTTTGGGATCGTTATTGAGCTTATCCACAAGTGTTAGAAGCTCTTGTTCTGTAGTTTCCAAAGGAAGCTTGTGTTCCTCAGAATAAATACTTGCATTTGAACAAGCTCTTCTTTTATTTCTCACATAAATCTCTGATGCCGGGTCATCACCTACCAGAACTGCCGCAAGCCCAGGAGTTATACCTGTTTCCTGCTTTAATTTGTCGACCCCCTTGGCAATCTGACTTCTTATATGTTCTGAGACCTTTTTCCCGTCTATTATTTCAGCCATTACCAGCTCCTTTAGTCTATTTTCCAGAAATGATTCAAAGGACCATGCCCACTACCAAGATCAAAAGAATTCTTTATAGCAAATGTTACATAGTCTTTTGCTTCTTTAACCGCTCGAACAGTTGAGAACCCTTTTGCCAATCCTGCACAAATCGCAGCAGAATAAGTACACCCGGTTCCGTGAGTGTTTTTAGTGTCAATCCTCAGAGTTTTAAACTCATAGAAATCGTTACCATCATATAGAACATCTATGGCGTCTAAGGATTTATCAAGATGCCCGCCCTTTAAAAGAACATTTTCAGAGCCTAACAATTTTATTCTCTCTGCTGCTTCTTTCATATCCTCTACAGATGTAATCTCATGACCTGTAATTACCTCTGCTTCAGGAATATTAGGTGTAACAATAAAAGTATGAGGTAAAAGCTCCTTTATTAAAGTTTGCTGAGCTTCTTGATTCAATAAAATATCTCCCCCTTTTGCTACCATTACTGGATCTAAGACGATTTTCTTTAATCCGTGCTCAATGATACTTCCCGCGACAGATGAGACAATATCTTTGGTTGAGAGCATACCGATTTTTACTGCGTCAACCCCTATGTCATTTACCACAGCATCTATTTGAAGCTCTATGAACTCAGGGGATAAATCGATTATTCCTAAGACTGAATTTGTATTCTGAGCGGTAACAGAAGTTATGGCGGACATGCCGAAAACCCTTAAGGCCGTAAATGTTTTCAAATCGGCCTGAATTCCTGCACCGCCTCCTGAATCTGAACCTGCAATTGTAAGTGCTCTTGGAACTTTTTGACTCACCGGGCTTTATTCTACAAACATTTTAGAACGTTTACAAACGCATCACCATGACCTCTAGACTTAATTAAAAATAGATGTAATATATATCCCACATTAAATTTCCCCAAGGAGATATTTCTGTTATGGCTCAGAATTTAGAAAATGAAGAGGTTATGTTTCCAGAACTATTTGCATTTGATGACGCCGGCAAAGTAAGGCTAATCGGAGGATATTCAAAGGAATCTGACAATTGGACTTTTCCAAAATACATGGCTGATCCGATAAGCTTTTCAGACGAAATAGAAGAGAAGATGTTGAGTGCTGAAGGTGAGTTGCATTCATTTACAGTTGTAAGAAGAAGCATGCCTGAGTTTCCCGTACCATATGCGTTGGCATTGGTTGATTTTCCAGAGGGAGTAAGAGTTATGGCACAGGTTGAAGTTGCTGATCCTGAAAGTCTTAAAATTGGGCAGAAGATGGGTGTAACAATAGGTACAGTGAAAAAGAGCAAGGACGGGAGAGAGATTAAATCATACAAGTTCTATCCCATAAAAAAGAAGTAGTAGTAACAGCATGCTCAAGCGACCGGCATTTTCCCAGATTTTTCAACCCATAGACAATCACTACTAAATTCACAAAACATGTATACTATGTACTGCTCAAGAACAGCCATAGCTCTTTCCTATTATTTCTAACCATAGGTAGAATTATTTGTCTAGGATGATGGGCTATAAAAGCTTGGACATTAAAACTAGAACCTATGATACGTTTGAAAATGTAGGGAATACCCGCAAACTGTATGTAAATATTTATTGTTTACTTTTTCGGGTTAATCATATATTCTCAACACATACTGTATTGAGCAGCATTTATGAATAAAATCCTCTTCTTGGTACTAGCGTTTCCAATATTACTTTTAACTCAGCCGAATACATCCTATTCAGTCGATACGTACGGCACTTTTGCAGACGACGGCCTAGAGTTGCCCTACAAAAGGAATGAGAATGAATTGCTTTCTCTGGAGGTCTCTAAATCTAAATTACTATTAATTCTCTTAGGAACAATTACAAATGGACATACCACTAAAGCATTGATAAAAAACCCCGTTACCGGGGAGCTTGGGAAATATGTAGAAGGGGACACTCTTGATCTCATAAACACAGATAATGTTAAGGTGCTCGAGATTTCAAACTGTATCATTCTTATAGAAAGATCAGGGAATCTTGAGACGCTTGAGTGTAACAATAAAATGCCGACAGTAGTCTTTAACCGTTCCGCACTTGCAAAATACAAAATAATTAAACCTAAAAACGGGGTAAATATATCTAATAGCTTTACAACAGAATACGACAGAGATATCGTACTCATTAGTGAAAAACATAATATAGACCCTTATCTTGTAAAGGCCGTCATAAAAGCTGAATCAAACTTCGATCCAGATGCCGTATCACCAAAAAATGCACAGGGAATCATGCAGTTAATACCGGAAACAGCAAGTTATTATGGAGTCGATGACCCGTTTGATGCTAAAGAAAACATGGAAGGCGGAGTTCAACATCTAAAGTATTTACTGGATTATTTTGACGGGGACCTTAAATTATCTCTCGCTGCCTATAATGCAGGGAAAGGCTCAGTAATAAAACACGGGTTCACGATCCCCCCTTACCCTGAAACAACCGACTATATTTCAAAAGTGCTTGAGTACTATAAGCATCTCAAAACAAAAAATTACGCATCCAGAAAATAAATCCTAGTCTAAATTGCGCTATTGTTACTTATTGTACTTCAATTAAAAAAAGTCCCATATTCAATTACATTTATAGCGCTAATGTACTTATTTTGGGTAAACTATCTAAAATTAATTGACAAGGTAGAATAGTTATCTATACTAGTAAATTTGCTAAATTAAACTGAGGGCCCATAGCTCAGTTGGTTAGAGCGGCGGACTCATAATCCGTTGGTCCCTGGTTCGAGTCCGGGTGGGCCCATAAATTAACTGTTTTTAATTGGTTCATGGATATAAAAGACAAGAGAACAAACTACTCAATCATTAAAGACTTGGTGATTTCTTCACCCCAAAGAAGTTCCACTCAGTACAATCATTCAAAACACATAACAAACGTAGCATGGAGGGATAAATGAGAGAACAAATCTCAGTTCTCGAGGTGCTCCAACAGATAGATATGGAGCTCAGCGAATTAGAAGTACACTTAACAGAATACCCCAAAAAAATATCCGCTTTCGAACAAGAACTTCAATCCTCAAAAGAATCATTAATAAATATAAATAATAAAAGAGAAGAACTCTTAAAAGTAAAATCCGAATTAGAAAACGAACTAAACCTAAATGAAGAAAATATAAAGAAATCGGAAGAAAGACTTTTTGAAATAAAGACCCATAAAGAATACCAAGCACTTCAAAAGGAAATCACAGAGACTAAAAGAATGAATTTAGATCTAGAAGAAAAACTTTTGGACGAAATGGAGAAGATTGAGCAACTTGAGGCTCAAATTGCTGAAAAGAATGAGGAGTTAACAAATAAAGAGACTGATTACCAAGTAAAGATCAGTGACTATAAAGAGAAGTTAGAGGAAATAAAAATTGTTTATGAGCCAAAAGTTGAAGAAAAAGAAAAGATTGTACAAACAATAAGTCCAGAAATACTTCCCCTCTACGAAAAGATTAAAACAAGAAATGGCGAAGTGCTTGCCGTTGCTAGAAATGAGATATGCACCGGATGCAATATGAATATTCCTGCTCAGCTTTTCAACGAAATATTAACTCTATCAAGAATTATACAGTGCCCAAACTGCAAGAAAATTCTTTACTGCGAAGAAGAATCAAGTAGTGAAGCCGAAACAGGATAGATCCCTATCGATAACTTGGACAATAGTTCTGTAGAGATATACATTGACGGCGCCGCGAGGGGTAATCCAGGCAATTCCGGTATAGGTGTCCTAATTCGGGAAACTAAAGATAAAAACCGTGAGGTAAAAAAGTACTTAGGAACACAAACTAATAATCAGGCAGAATACACAGCCCTTATTACAGCCCTTGAATCAGCAACAGACCTTAAAGATAAGCAAATAAAGATCTTTACCGACTCACTATTAGTAGCCAACCAAATTAACGGAGTCTGGAAGGTTCGCCATCCGGAAATCCTTTCACTTAACAAAAAAGCCAAACAGCTGCTACAAAACTTCAAGAATATAACTATCCAGCACATCCCAAGGGAACTCAACAGGGAAGCAGACAGACTTGCAAACCTGGCAATCGACGAATATCTTTAAATATAGAAGCAAGTGAGCCGGGCAATCGCTGGTTTTTGCAGTATATGCAAAAACTGGAGGAAAGTCCGAACTCCAAAGGGCAGAGCGCTGGGTAACACCCAGGTGCCGTGAGGCAATGGAAAGTGCCACAGAAAACAAACCGCCTAAGTTTTTCGCTATGAAGAACCGGTAAGGGTGAAAAGGTAGTGTAAGAGACTACCGCGTGGGTTGGTGACAACCTACGGCACGGTAAACCCCGCTTGGAGAAAGACAAAATAGGGAAGTGCTTTTTCTCACGAAAAATGAGGCGGCCCGTCTTAAGCTTCCGGGTATGTCGCTAGAGGCATTCAGTAATGAGTGTCCCAGATGAATGATTGTCCAAGACAGAATTCGGCTTACAGGCTCACTTGTTTCTATGTTATTTTAATAACCACAAATTCTTTCTTGCCAATCCGCACCTGAAGTGATCCGGAGTTAGAAACTAGTTTGTTAATATCTGTTATCTTCTCCCCTTCAATGCTCACACCGCCCTGAAGTATCAGTCTTTTAGCTTCACCCCTGCTTTTGAGACTTTCTGAAGATTGAACCACTAAATCAAGTACTGTTCTGTTATCGTCTTTGCCAAGATGGACTTCTCTTGCGTCCTCAGGGAATTCTCTGTTTGAAAACTTCGTTTCAAAATCCCCCTTTGCTACTATAGCCTCATCTTCGCCCTGAAGCCACGAAGTCAACTCAAAGGCAAGAGCCTTCTTTGCATCCATGGGATGCCCGGATTTTAGTTCATTGATTTCTTTATCAGTTCGGTATGTTAGTAATTCATAGTACCGCCACATTAAATCATCCGACACAGACATTACCTTGCCAAAAATATCCACTGCGCTGTCCTCTACAGCAATATAATTTCCAAGGGATTTGGACATCTTTCTCACACCGTCAAGACCTTCTAATATTGGCAAAAGAATTGCCACTTGGGGATCCTGTTTAAAAGATCTCTGCACATCCCGTCCAAGGAGGATATTAAATGTTTGATCCGTACCACCAAGCTCTACATCCGCCTTTATCTGAGCCGAATCATAGGCCTGGATAAGGGGGTATAAAAATTCATTAATCGAAATTGAAATCCCGCTTTTGTAGCGTTTATCGAAATCGTCCCTCTCCAGCATCCTGGCTACGTTCTCAAGAGTTGAAAGTTGAAGCAATTCAGCAGCAGTCATACTGGCAAGCCATGCAGAATTAAACACAACCTCAGTTTTATCACGGTCCAGAATTTTAAAAACCTGTCTCTCGTAAGTCTCTGCATTTTGCTTGACTTCAGCTTCGGTAAGTGGTGGCCTGGTTTCTGATCTTCCTGACGGGTCACCTATCATTGCAGTAAAGTCACCTATGAGAAATAACACAGTGTGTCCCAAATTCTGGAATTCTCTTAATTTCTTCAAAAGCACACAATGCCCCAGATGAAGATCAGGAGCTGTCGGATCAAATCCGGCTTTAATTCTTAGAGGCTCGTTTTCCTCAGCTGATCTTTTAAATTTTGCTAGAAGCTCTTCCTCTGAAATGATTTCAGATGTGCCGCGTTTAATAATTTCTAGCTGCTCTTGTGGTTTTTTAAAACTCAATAGTTACACTCCTCTTTTTTCTAGGACATGTTTTTCGTTCAAAAATATAGAATATCAGCAACTTTAGTCAATGCCATGGTGCTTTCCTGAGTTCAAATATTGCAGTTGATTGGTCTGGATTAAAATTTCGTATAAACTAAAAATCCATGATTTCAGCAGTGAGCGAACAGGAAACTAAGTTACTCTTAAGTTCAGACGAGATATCAAAACGGGTCAGCCAGCTCGGGAGAGAAATCACTCAGGATTATAAAGACAAAGACCTAGTAATAGTAGGAGTGCTTAAAGGGGGATTTATATTTCTCGCCGATTTAATACGCCACATCAAACTCGAGGCGGAAATCGATTTTATTAGAGTCTCAAGTTATAAAGAAGGGATGGAAGCTCGTGATATAGAGCTTATATCCGATACCGCAATTTCACTTAAAGATAGGCATGTTCTTCTGGTTGAAGATTTAATTGATACGTGCCGGACTTTAGACTTCATTAAGAAAACTATTATGTCTAAAAATCCCGCTTCTTTTCAAATATGCGCTTTAATCAAGAAAAAAAAGAGCAGAGAAACCAAAATAGCTGTTAACTATATTGGTTTTGAGATCGACGATAAATTTATTATCGGCTATGGTACCGATTTGGCGGAAAAAGGACGCAACTTGCCTGATATATATGTAATTGAATAGTAATAGAAGTGAATTAGTATTTAATAACCGCGTGTTCCAGTTAAACTAAATTGCACTAATTAATTGGAGAATAATATGGGATTAAGAGAACTAATACCTGAAGATTTGAAAAACGCTCTCAGAAATAAAAACACTTTTGAGTTGTCTGTTTTGCGGATGCTTCAGGCTGCCCTTATAAATAAAGAGATTGATAAGAGAAAAGAAGCGCTTACGGACGAAGATGTTATTAGTGTTATTGGTACTGAGATAAAGAAGCGGAGAGACGCGGCCAGAGAATTTGAAAAGGTGAATAGACCCGATGCCGCAGACCAGGAAAAAGCTGAAATTGAAATTCTTATGAAGTACATGCCTCAACAAATGAGTGAGGATGAAATAAGAGATGCGGTAATAAAAGCTGTCGAAGACACTCAGGCGGAGAGCATGCAAGATATTGGCAAAGTTATGAAAGTCTTAATGCCTCAGGTCAAAGGCAAGGCCGACGGATCTATTGTAAATAAGATCGTCAAAGAAGCGCTTGAAGGCGGAGAATAAATACAGTATCAGCAATAATTACTTAAAAGTTTTCTAACTATTAACTAAAATCATATAGATATTTATCATTCCTAATTAACTTAGAGGATACATATATGGCAAAAGCAGCAAAAAAAGAGAAATCAGGGGCTGAAGGAATAACATGGGATTTATCTGATCTATACTCAAATCTTAAAGATAAAAAAATACAAAGGGATATAAAGGATTTATTTCAAAAATCAGAAGCATTTGAAAAAAAGTACAGAGGTAAAATAAATTCCCCAAAGCTTACACCAAAGTTTCTTCTTAACTCCGTAGAGGACCTGGAATATATATCTGAAAAAATTGGGAAACTGCTGTCTTTCGCATATATGGTTTTTGCAGGAAATACCAGAAACCCGGAGAACGGGGCATTCCTGCAGATGATCCAGGAGAAATCAACTGAGGCAAGAAAACATTTGATGTTTTTTGAACTTGAATGGATCAAATTAAGTAACAAAAAAGTAGATTCACTACTCAACAATAAAATACTTTTTCAATACAAACACTTCTTAGAACAGGAAAGAAGTTACAAACCTCATAAATTAAGCGAGCCCGAAGAGAAAATACTGGACGAAAAAGCCAATACAGGCTCACGGGCATTTAAACGGCTTTTTGATGAAATTCTAAACAACATTCGTTTCAAAATCAGACTCGATGGAAAGACAAAATCCCTTTCTGAAACTGAAATCCTCGCCCTACTCTATGATCCGGACCGCAATAAGAGAAAAGCAGGGGCAAAGAGTCTTACTGTTGGTCTTAAAGAAAACTCCCATGTATTAACATATATATTTAATACTCTGGTTCAGGACCATGCGCTTAATGACCGTCTAAGATTATTCGAAAACCCTATGGATTCGAGGAATTTAAGCAACGAGATTGATAAAAAAACTTTGGACTCTCTGATGACTTCCTGTGAAAGAAACTATGATATGGTCGATACATACTACAGCCTTAAGAAAAGGTTGCTCGGTATAAAGAAATTTTATGATTATGACCGCTACGCACCGATTTTTCACGACTCAGAGATCATAAATTATAAAAAGAGCAAGGAAATAATTTTGGGATCTTTTCACAACTTTTCCCCTAAAATGGCAACCATTGCACAGAAATTCTTTGATAAGAACTGGATTGATGCTGAAGTAAGAGACGGAAAGCGCGGTGGAGCCTTTAGCCACAGCACAGTCCCTAGCGCACACCCGTATGTTTTCACCAACTACACAGGAAGGATGAGGGATGTAATGACCCTTGCTCATGAATTAGGTCACGGAGTGCATCAATACTTATCCAGACAGCAGGGGTACTTTCAATCAGACACCCCGCTTACTACTGCTGAGACTGCAAGTGTGTTTGCTGAGATACTGGTTTTTCATAAACTTATGGAAACAGAAAAGAATCCCAAGATCAAATTAGCCCTTATCTGCGGCAAGCTAGAGGATATATTTGCCACCGTATTCCGGCAAGTGGTGCTAACGAGGTTTGAAGAATCTCTACACCATGCTAGAAGAGACAAGGGAGAGCTTACTTCTGAGAACATTAATGAGCTCTGGGCAGAGGCGAACAAACCAATGTTTGGAAAATCTGTTGAGATGTCTGATGATTATAGAAATTGGTGGATGTATATACCACACTTTATTCATTCGCCGTTTTACTGCTACGCCTACTCATTTGGCGAGCTATTAGTGCTTTCGTTATACAGCAAATACATAAACGAAGGGAATGTATTCGTACCCAGATATATTGAGCTTCTTTCCTCAGGCGGGAGTGATGCACCGGAGGTGCTCTTGGAGCGTGTGGGAGTAAATATAAAGGATCCTGACTTCTGGCAGGGTGGTTTGGATTTACTAAGAGAAATGGTAGATGAAGCCCTTGCCCTTGCTGACACGCTAAATTAAACTAACTAATAGGCGGTGGATTATTGTGCTTGAGTCAATAAATATAAATAACTTAATAGACACATATTTGGTCCCTTGGGGCATAAATATTGGCCTAGCTTTATTAATTTTTATAGTTGGTCGCTTTGCAGTCTCAATCATTATTGGAATTGTAAGGAAACTCCTTTCAAAAGCAGGTATGGACAACATACTTATAAACTTCATATCGGCAATAGTCAGTTGGCTATTATTACTCGTAGTAGTAATTCAAGCCCTAAGCCAATTAGGAGTCGACACAAATTCATTAATCGTCCTAATCGGTGCTGCTGGCTTAGCCATTGGACTTTCATTGAGGGACTTTCTGCAAAACTTTGCGGCAGGCGTAATGCTCCTTATTTTCAGACCATTTAAAGAAGGAGACTCTGTCGAGGCAGGGGGCATAGCAGGATCTGTGAAGCAAATTAATATTTTCAGCACCACCTTTCTCACAGCTGATAATAAGCAGGTAATTGTTCCTAATGGTGCTATCTATTCCGGTGTTATAACTAATAATTCTGCAACTGGTACAAGAAGGATAGATATGGTATTTGGTATTGGATACGAAGACGATATAGAAAAGGCTAAGGGAATTATTGAAGAAATTATTAAGTCTGAAAGCCGTATTTTAAATACCCCGGAGTATTTAATAGCAGTAGGAGAACTTGCAGACAGCAGTGTAAATATTTATGTGCGTCCATGGGTAAGCACTTCAAATTACTGGTCGGTTAAATTTGATTTCATAGAGAAGATAAAACTTGAATTTGATAAAAATGGTATCTCGATACCTTATCCTCAAATGGATGTCCATATAGATAACGAAAAAGAAGAACAAAAACCAGAATAAAACAATATTTACAGGTAAAAATTATGCCCTCAATTGCAGAAACAAAACGTCAGATGATTCAGTTCGTTTTCCCCGAGCATGCCAGCATACATGACAGACTAAGCGGTGGAAGGTTGATGGACTGGATAATGCTAGCTGCAACTATTGATTCATCTCTTATATCTAAAGGGATTACTGTATTAGGCGCAACCGATAGTATAGATTTTATAAATCCTGTAAAGGTAGGAGAAATTGTAACTCTTGAGAGCTGGGTCGAATATATCGGAAGTAGTTCAATGGAGCTTGGAGTAAAGGTTTATTCCGAGAATCCGGAGAGTGGGAAGAAGAAACTCACGACCTCCTCACACTTGGCTTTTGTAGCTGTTGACGAAGATGGAAAACCACGAAAGATATCAGAAAAAATAATACCTGCAGACAGTGATGAAATGTCTATATACGTAGAAGCTAAAGAGAGAAAAGAAGGAAGACTCACCCAAATTGCAAAGAGGAATGAACAGGCCCGTAACACAATTGACGAAACTGAAATAACCAGAATGCGGCTTGAAACTACTAAAGTCGTACTGCCCGAAGATACTTTCCACGGAGACTTTATGGCAGTTGGAAAGTTAATGATGGATATAGATCAGGCTGCATCTATTCTCGCAATGAGGTTTGTTAAAGGAGTCATGATCACAGGCTCTCTGGACGATCTTTACTTTTATTCTCCAATTAGAATAGGCGACATTATAACTTTTAAAGCCGGCATTACATATGTGGGTCAGAGCTCACTTGAGGTTGGAATCAAAGTGCTATCAGAAGATGTTATGACCGGTGAGCAAAGACATACCTGTACGGCCTTCTTAAGTTTTGTACAACTTGAAAAGGACGGCTCTACTAAACCGGTTCCTGAATTTGAACCTGAAACACCTGAAGAAAAAAGACTCTGGAAAAAAGGTTTAGAAAGAAAAGATTTTAGATCGGAGAGAGTAAAAAAAATTAAAGGGAATGATGAATATTAATAAAACCCCGTAGGATATTTTTTACTATGTGTTAGGATAGTAGAAATTAGAGATTTAAATAGCACCTATTGTTCTATGCAAATTTATCCTACCTACTTATTACTCCCCCTGTTAACGATTACACCTGTCTTAATGCTGACTGACAATTTATTTATTTCAACCAACATAGCTGTATCTGAAACAGAAAATGCCGAGAAAGCAGAGGAGCAGAAAAAATACGTTTCTGAAAACGGAATGGTTCATCTTGGAAACGAAATAGATATTCTAGAACTCATAAAAGCGGTAGGTGAGATTAATGGAGAGGTTTATATAATAGGTGAATCAGTGAAACCTCAGAAAGTGACTATTATTACACCCGAAGGGGGTATGGAAAAAGAGGACGTCTTAAGTTTTTTTGAAATCATACTCAACATGAACGGGCTTTCAGTAGTCAAATCTGACGGGATTAATAAAGTAATTAATTCGAGCCGTATTAAGGAAGAAAATACTCCCACTATAATTGAGCGATCAGAATAAGTTTTTTAGAAACTTTGATTAATCTAAAATCTTAATCTGGGCATCACTTCTTCAACTAGTAACTGCATAGACCGGGTCCACTTATCCTTTGGCTTCCACTCATGACCCATTACGAGCAGCACTCCAAAACCACCTACCGAGTGGTAGAGATCCTCGATTTGAGTAACTACATCATCCGGGCTTCCTACTATCCATAAATTATCGATCATATAATCGATTGTGACGTCAGAATCGGACATGGATTTGTCTGATTTAAAGATGTTTAAGTTGCCCCTGATTTTAGGAATCAATTTAAAGAAATAATCTGTAAAATCCCGAGCGAGTGTGCCTTCTTTAACCGCTCTTCGGGCCTCATCGGTAGTTTCCGCTACAAAAACATCCCTTGCTATCCTCCATTTGGACCTATCCGGTTTTTTGCCAGATTTCAATGCCCCTTCTTCTACCGAATTCCAGTGGGTTTTTAAAACATCACTAGTAACAAAATTTATACTCATGGGTATCCAGCCATTTTCACCTGCAACTTTTAATGTGCTAGAACTCTCAGTAATTCCGGCTACTGCTATTGGAGGATGGGGCTTTTGATAGGGCTTGGCATGAACTCCGAGTCCCACATCTTCTTGAGGCTCAGGAACGGTAAAACTCCACCTGTTGTTTGCATATTTGCCGGGCTTGGGATTATTCCACAAATTCAAGATAAATGCCAAAGAATCATTTGTCAGATCCCTTTGTTCTCCTGACCTTGGATCAATATCAAATGCCTCAAAGTCCCCTATAAAACTCCCTGCTCCTATACCCCAATAGAACCTACCTTTGGCCAAGTTATCTAAAACTGCTATTCTATGTGCAAGAACAAAGGGGTCGTGATCGGGAAGACAGGAGACGCCAGTTCCAAGAATGATATTTTTTGTCAGAGGAATTGCATTTGCGATAAATAAATCAGGAGCAGGAATGTTTTCCCATCCTGCTGTAAAGTGCTCTCCAATCCAGGCTTCTTTAAACCCTAATTCATCAAGCAGAACAATCTGCTCAAGGTCTTCTTGAAGCGTTTCAGCAAGGTCTCTGCCCGCAGGATGAAGGGGCATTGTAAAATAGCCTATTTCCAATTAAAAACTCCAAATTCTATAACTATATATTAGAATATGGATATTAACACAACTTAGTTTTTTCTACAAAACTCCAGTTACAAGTTCAAAAACTCAATAATTTTAGGTAAATAATTTTTCACGACTGTAAACGGACGATAACCGGGGACATCTTTACATAAATCCCGGGACATTAGATCTTGGAGAAAGAGCCCCAGAGAGTGTATTTGTAGAGGCGATAAATCCCTAAACACATTAAATTCTTAAATCCCCAACCAAGTAAAGCAATTCAATCCAGCCTAATTATCTCCTTTTTCCAAACAATTAAACTGTTTTGATAATGCACCCTATTAGCGTATAATTTTTTCAACTTCAGGGGGGATTAAATATTATGAGTGTAAAGCCAATTCGCGCTCTAGAGGCTATTCGGGAATTTCTAAAACTTGAATCTGCAAGCGGCATTATTCTTGTCGGAGCAGCAGTACTTGCTCTTATAATAAGCAACTCTCCGCTCTCAAGCCTGTATGATCTATTTCTTGATACCCCTGTTGAGATTCGTATTGGGGCCCTTCACTTGGCGAAGCCGCTTCTTTTATGGATAAACGACGGGCTCATGGCAATTTTCTTTTTATTAATTGGGCTTGAAGTAAAGCGTGAAATTTTAGACGGCCAGCTTTCAAGCATTTCCCAAGTAGCATTACCTGGAATTGCGGCAATAGGCGGTATGGCGATTCCAGCTTTGATATATATACTTTTCAATATCAGTAATGCCTCTGCGCTTAACGGATGGGCTATACCTGCAGCAACTGATATTGCATTTGCGCTTGGTATTTTGGCTTTACTTGGTTCCCGAGTACCTCTCTCATTAAAACTATTTCTACTTACACTTGCGATAATAGACGACTTAGGCGCAATAGTGATAATAGCAATTTTTTACTCGGGAGATCTATCAGTTA
Source organism: Candidatus Dadabacteria bacterium (assembly GCA_004356555.1). Classification (GTDB taxonomy): domain Bacteria; phylum Desulfobacterota_D; class UBA1144; order Nemesobacterales; family UBA2774; genus CR02bin9. The sequence goes on along the minus strand of SMWY01000046.1, from coordinate 4,188 downwards.
CATCTCTTATCTTTGCGGGGGTAGCGATAGCTGCTTTGTTTGCTATGAACTTATTGGGTGTAAAGAGAATAGCTGCCTATGTAGTAGTCGGCCTTATACTTTGGATATGTGTCCTAAAGTCAGGGGTCCATGCAACCCTGGCTGGAGTTATACTCGCTTTTGCGATTCCTCTCAGAACCAAAGAAGATGAGCCCTGCCCGCTTCGTGAAATGGAGCATTCACTTCATCCCTGGATAGCTTTTGGTATTATGCCTATCTTTGCCTTCGCAAATGCAGGGGTATCTCTTGAGGGAATGTCATTTGGCTCCTTATTTGAGCCGATTCCGATAGGAATTGCGCTTGGACTTTTTCTTGGTAAGCAGGCCGGAGTTTTTGGATTCTCCCTGGCAGCGGTTAAGCTGGGTCTAGCAAAATTGCCTTCAGATATAAATTGGCGAATGATATATGGGACTTCTGTACTTTGTGGTATCGGTTTCACAATGAGCTTATTTATCAGTACGCTTGCATTTGACAGCAGTATTACGGATGATGCGGCCTCGGCTCGTATCGGAATACTAGTCGGATCCTTTATCTCTGCAATTGCCGGGTACCTGATATTAAGCTTTTACATAAAAAATGATCCCGACTGATTTGAGTAGTATCTACAAAATTTTAGTAAGAACGCCTTAGTTTATATGACCGGATCAAACATAATCAAAGGATTTATACTTTTTATCTCCCTGTTATATCTGACCTTCTATATACCGATGACCCTTACCTTTTATCTGCCTCAATGGATGGAGCTTAACTGTGGCTGGCATAACAGATGTGAACAAATCGGGAATGAAAGAGCTATAAAAGGAATTAATGAGCTTGCCTCGTATTTCAGACATCAGGGAGAACTTAATAGCTTCCTCACACAGAAGGAGAAGCTACATCTCAAAGAAGTTCGAGGAATTTTAGATAAGATGTTTTTTTTGGGACTGTTAAGCCTGGTCATGATTTCACTAACTTACAATAGACAGAGAGTATCCAGATACGCCCTAATAAATGCTGTAATTATTATTACTTTACTGATAGTTCTGCCATTTTTCGGCACTTTCTGGAGAGAGATATTTCACCCTCTACTTTTTGATAATGACCTTTGGATGAATAACAAGTACGACCTTTCTTTTTACATAATGCCAAGACAATTTTTCAAGTATACAGTGGCGCTACTGATCATATTAAGCTTCTCAATAAATATAGCTTTATTGCTTGGACTCCGGTCAAAGAATAAGTGATAATTAATTTCTACCTTCTATTTCTATGCTCAGTATATCGCCGAATTCACAACTATCCTGGCCAATACAAGATTGAAAATCAGATTGATTACTGTGATCCGCTAACATACCGTATCTGTGGCCGAGTTCATGTCTCCATACTGAGAATTCTCCACACCCAAGGAACCCACCCTCTGATAGCACGATTATGTCGTTACCAAAAAAGTAAATCCCGGCGCATACGCTAAGACCGACAGCCTCACATTCAAATCTATTAGGTACTACATATACTCTCAGATCGGAGAGCGGAGGAATAGTAATTCCGTCATCTAACATTACATCTTCAAACCCTAGTTGAGAACCTTCGGCAAATTGACAGTCTAAAAATTGGGTAGCCCTGTTATCAAGAAGGTCCAATATACTCTGTTTTCCACTGTCCACACGATTATCGATCACGACCTGCATACCGTATAGAGGTGTCGTTAGATTATAGTCTTGAGACTCAGCTATTTCCCGATTTATGAGTGGATCAGTTGGAGGATCTAGGGTATTGAAAGTTTCATCACACGAAGTGGATAATACAATAAGAAAGGTAAGGATAAAAACTGATAAATATTTCATCGCCATTTGTCCCCTTTAAACTTTATATAATAAGGATAACCTATGGTTTTTGAGATACTATTTGAATTTCATTTCTAGTAGTATTAATTGCAATTTATTGTGTATGATTAGAGAATTAAAGTTCAAGACGAAGGGAATAATATGAATTTCCCAATAAAATGTTTTGTTATAGTCAGTATATTCTTGCTTTTATTTACTATCGGATGTAGTGGAGAAAGCTCAAAATCAGATTTTCCTAAAACTTGTGTAGAAGAAGGGATTAAGTTCGAAAATAATAACCTGGTCTTAAACGAAGGCTCGTCGTCTAAACAGAGCTTATACCTACTCCACAATATATCAGATGAGAATCTTTTTTTAAATCACCCCTTAGGAAAAGATCCCGGAGCAAGCGCCGGATGGAGTTCAATTCTTGGCTCCGGCAATTGGTCCGCTATAGCCATGAATACAGGAAATTTTGAATTCAACTGCTCTAAAATGGGAACTGGAGAAGTAGAGCACCTAAATTGCAAGGAAGTAGTCAAAATATGCAAATTTGAAAAACCAGTTTTTAATTCTGAAAACTCCGGAAGTTTTTGGGTGGCAGAGAACAAACCGCTTAGCAACTTACTAGACGCTATAAAAAGTAGGGAAATAAGTTGGTGATTATAAAGATTTAGCCTATGGCACCCCTGTAAGACCAGTCCAATAGTTCGACCGGATGAGCGGTTTTGATGTTGAGTTTGTGATTTTTAATGCCTTTTTGAATTTGCAGAAGGCATCCCGGGTTTCCGGCTACTAAATAGTCCACTTCATTTTGCCTTAGATTATTAATTTTCCGCTCAAGCAGGCTTTGAGACATCTCGGGCTCTACAAGGTTATATATCCCAGCACTACCGCAGCATAGGTCAGCTTCGGGCATTTCAATTAACTCAAGACCCGGTATTTCTTTTAGCACCTGCCTTGGCTGCTCCTTTATTCGCTGTGCGTGGCCTAGGTGGCAGGCATCTTGATAAGTTACTTTTAAACTAAGTTCTTTTGGTTCTGCAGAAAGTCCAATTTCAGCTAGAAATTCCATGATGTCTTTTGTCTTTTCGCTTAGGTCTTCTGCTCGGTCAGAATACAGTGGATCGTCCTTAAGTATTTCGCGATATTCCTTCATCGCAGAGCCGCACCCGGCTGAATTTACTACAATTGCATCTACATCAAGATTTTCAAAAGTATTTATAGTTAGTTTTGCGAAATCCCTGCCCTCAGACAATCTCCCGGAATGAACCGATAGAGCGCCGCAGCAGCTTTGATTTTGCGGGACAAGTACTTCACAGCCATTTTCCGCTAAAACCCTGGCAGTAGCGTCGTTTGTTCTTGAGAAGAAAACGCTCTGTACACAGCCCGTGAGAAGAGCGACTCTGTAGCGTCTTTTGCCCTTTGCGGGGATTACTTCGGGAAGTTCTGCAGGAAATATTGGAGATTCTACTTCAGGTAGCATCTCCTCCATACTTGCTAGTTTTTTAGAAACCCTATTTATTATCCCTGAGGACTGAATAAGACTACGTAAGCCTATTTTTTGATATATATAAATGAAAGGAAGCATTAACTTTAATCTTCTGGGATAGGGAAAAACTGAAAAAATAGTAGAGCGGTATATCTTTTCGAAAGACGATCTTTCATACCGACGCTCTATCTGAGACCGTCCAGCCGCAATCAAACTGCCGTAACGCACCCCTGATGGGCACGCTGGCTCACATGCCAAGCACCCGAGGCACATATCAAGATGCTTTACCAAGGACCCGTCCATCGGTATTTCACCATGAAGCGCTGAATTCATAAGATAGATCCTTCCCCTGGGAGAATCCAGCTCATTCCCGGTCTCTAAATAAGTTGGGCATGCAGAAAGACAAAAACCGCAGTGTACACAGTCCCTTATAATATCAGAGCTCGGTTTATCCTGCTCATCAAATGCCTCATACTGTCTTTGACTCATATTAAATATTTAGCCCTTTCTTATAGTAAAATCAAGAGTTTCATAATTCGAGATATTTAATCTTTCTCTAAGTTCTTCATCATCCGGGAACGTTTTCTTATCTAGCTTCTTGCCCTTAATATTAAATTTTAAGTTTGATTCATGAAAAGGATATGGAGCTATTTTATAGTTAAATCCATCTTGTGATTCCATTTTTAGGGTCATCTGGGAGCCGTTATAGTCAAAAGGCACCTCGGTAATTTCTATCGACCTCCACCCGTGGCATAATGTTAATGAGATTATATCCCCAATTTGAAGTAGTTTCAGATTAGTCCTGACTTCATGAGGAATTTTTTCCACACTAACATTAGAAACATCGATATCAAG
>SMWY01000045.1 GCA_004356555.1 Candidatus Dadabacteria bacterium | reverse complement strand
CAGTCTCTAGATTTTATTGGATCATTATCCTCGCAATATACGAGATAAAACTTACCGCTAATTGTACTTTTTGTGCCCGAATATTCTATAAACTCTTCAGTCGTCGTGATTTTGTCTCTAAAATGATTGTACTTTCTTTTTATATGTTTAGAGGCTCTCTCGCCGTTGTACTTCCTGCCGTTCCTCTCAAAAGTACAACCTGTTGTTTCAACGAATTCTAACAGATTCTTGACTTCGGGCTTTTGTGATTCGGGAACATCGGCAAGAATATTAGCTTGCAAAGTTAATATAGAAGCAAAGGTAAAGGTAAAGATCGCAATGTATTTAGTCATACATTAAATATTCATTGACAAACTTTTGTTATCAAGCTTTTTTTAAGCGGATAGAGAAGACTTGTATTCCATAGCTACTTTTACAAAGTCTCTGAAAAGCGGGTGTGGCTCAAGGGGGGTAGACTTAAACTCCGGATGGAACTGACAGCCAACAAACCAGGGATGGTTATCAAGCTCGATCATTTCTACTAGTTCTTTATCAGGTGATAAACCGCTAAGGATGAGGCCGTTATTTGATAAAGTTTGACGATAAGAGTTATTTACTTCATATCTATGGCGGTGACGCTCTGAAATTTCGTCTCTTCCGTATGCAGCATGAGCAAGGGTATTTTTTCCTAGCACGCATGGGTAAGCACCGAGTCTCATAGTTCCGCCCATATCGTTTATTCCACGCTGATACTCCATGAGATCAATTACAGGGCTTGCAACATCATCAGAAAACTCCCTTGAATGAGCGTCTTTAATGCCGCAAATATTTCTGGAAAATTCTACAACCGCCATTTGCATTCCTAGACATATTCCCAAAAAAGGAACTTTTTGCTCACGCGCGAATCTGACAGCTTCGATTTTTCCTTCAAATCCGCGTTTCCCGAATCCCCCGGGAACAAGTATCCCGTGTACATCATTTAGGAGTGATTCGACCCCTTGAGATTCTATATCTTCTGAATCAACATATTTGATTTGAACACGCGATTCATTTGCCATTCCTCCGTGGTCAAGAGCTTCATGCAGGCTCTTATAAGAGTCTTTTAGACTTACATATTTCCCTACAACTCCTATAGTCACATCTGATTTGGGATTTTTGAATTTGTCGGCAATATTAACCCAGTTGGAAATATCGGGTTTTTTTGTCCACATATTTAAATAATCAATAATAATTTGATCCAGTTTCTCTTGATGTAAGAATATGGGAACTTCATAGATTGACTCTACGTCTATTGCAGTAATTACAGCTTCGTTTTTTACATTACAGAAGAGCGCAATTTTTTCTTTGAGCTCCTGAGGGAGGTGTCTTTCAGTTCTGCAGAGCAGAATATCAGGCTGTATACCTATTTGCAGTAGTTCTTTGACACTATGCTGAGTAGGTTTTGACTTTAGCTCACCTGCTGCCGCTAAGTAAGGGACATAGGTTAGATGAACAAATAGTGTGTTCTCCCTGCCCAGATCAGTTCTCAACTGTCTTACCGCTTCTAAGAAAGGAAGGCTTTCGATGTCACCTACCGTTCCGCCAATTTCTACTATAACCACATCGTTATCATCTGCTACCGCTATAACACGTTCTTTTATCTCATCCGTAATATGAGGAATAACCTGGACTGTTTTGCCAAGGTACTTCCCTTCCCTCTCTTTAGAAATTACTGAGTTATATACACTGCCGCTAGTAAAATTGTTCTTCTGGGAAAGCTGTGTATGTGTAAAACGTTGATAATGTCCTAGATCTAAGTCAGTTTCCGCCCCGTCGTCAGTCACATAGACTTCTCCGTGCTGAAGCGGGTTCATCGTTCCGGGGTCAACATTGATATATGGGTCTAATTTCTGTAGGGTTACTTTGAGTCCCCTGCTTTCAAGGAGTGCACCGATAGATGCGGCAGCAAGCCCTTTGCCCAAGGACGACATAACACCACCGGTTACAAATATATACTTTGTCTTTTCCAACTAACTAAAAACCTCTGAAATTTAATGAATTTAAGGCGGGACCGTGCAGGTCTTTATTAATATAGTCAAAAGCTCTCGATCTTGCAATACCAATTAATGAATTTTTTTTAGATAATGAAAATAATTTGATAGATTGTCACTAATTATATGATTTCTTAAAGCTTCCTTTGCGCTCCAATTCAGTTTTAAGCTTTTTAAGGGCATTTGCACGGTGACTAATTGTATTTTTTAATTCAGGTTCTAATTCGGCCATCGTTTTTCTTTTATCGGGCAAGTAAAAGACCGGGTCATATCCAAATCCGCCCTCGCCTCTTGGTTTACTCAGAATAACACCCTCACAAAATCCCTCGACAACTAACTCCTCTCCATTTGGATCAACTAGAGCTAAAACACATACAAATCTGGCTTTTCTATTGGGATTATTCCCTAGCTTAGCTAATACCTTGTCGATATTAGTTTTATCAGTAGCGCCCTCGCCCGAATATCTTGCAGAGTACACCCCAGGCTGTCCATTTAGAGCGTCTACCTCAAGACCCGAATCATCTGCCAGGGTTAGTTTGCCTGAATATTGAGCAATCTCGCGGGCCTTCTTTAGGGCGTTATCTCGGAAGGTCAGCCCGTCTTCAATAACCTCGGGCGGAGAGCCAAGATCACTCAAAGAGATGATTTCCCCGAATACTCCTTCAAGAAGGTTGGAAAATTCTTTTACCTTCCCCTTATTCCCCGTTGCTAGTACGACTTCTTTAATCATGTCTTTTATTTTGCAAGTACTTCTTTTTGTTTCTTAATAAGCTCTTTTATGCCTTTTTCTGCAAGTTTAATCATTTCTGTCAGTCTGTTTTTACTAAACGGCTCTCCTTCGGCTGTCCCCTGCACTTCTACCAGTAATCCAGCTCCGGTCATTGCCACATTCATATCCACCTCGGCATGGGAGTCCTGCTCATAGTCTAAATCAAGAGCGAGTTTATTGTCTATAATTCCTACACTAACGGCGGCAATAAAATCCTTTATTGGATTATCTTCAACTAATCCCTCTGTGCTTAAAAATTCTGCTGCCTCTGACAGCGCTACGAATGCCCCGGTGATTGATGCTGTTCGGGTTCCACCGTCTGCCTGCAGCACGTCACAGTCTATGGTTATAGACCTCTCACCAAGTTTGTCCAGATCAATTACAGCCCTTAATGCCCTGCCGATGATCCTCTGTATTTCGTGCGATCTTCCGCCAATGCGACCCCTGACACTGTCTCTTCTTACCCTTTCCGTGGTCGCTCTTGGCAGCATTGCATACTCAGTTGTAACCCAGCCCTTTCCCGTGTCTCTTAAAAATGGCGGGACTTTCTCTTCGACCGTTGCGGCGCATAGGACCTTGGTGTCCCCCATTTCAATAAGTGCTGACCCTTCCGCGTTTTTCATAACTCCCCGGGTGATTTTTACCGCTCTAAGCTGATCCCACTTTCTTTTCTTTGCGCCCATTTACGATCCCCTTTGTAGAAATTAGTTGGGGAATAATACCATACATATACCTAATAACTTAAGTTTATATGGTTTTTTAAAGTCCTAGGTTATAATGGATAAAACATCTATGCGTTAGAGCACTCTGGAGGGATTTAATAACTTGCTATCTGCTAGAGGTCATCTTAATATCGGAATATACTCTTTAATTCCTTGTAAAAATAATCCAGACAAATTTTTATTTTCTCACTGTTTACAATTTCCTTTTGAGTTATCAACCATATTGGAGAACCGAACTTCGGATCAGGCTTACTAAGCTCAATTAAAGAAGGGTCCATATTTTTGTAAACAGATGGAAGAAGTCCAATTCCAAGACCAGCCTTAACACCGGAGTATATACTTTCCATAGAATTTGCTTTAAGTGAGATGTTCTCCTCTTCTACTTTAGTTCTTAGCCATTTTGTCGACTTTATATGAGCTATCTTTTCACTTCCTAAAATGAAATAGTTGTCTGAATAGAATTTAGTAGAGTTAATTTTTGGTTTGCCCTTTAAATAGTCCTTTGTCGCATACAAAGCCCAGGCGCCTTTTCCTATTTTTACTGCGTGCTCATAAGGCTCTACGACGTCGGATGAGCGTATCGCCAGATCTGCCTCCCTTTTATACATATCGAAAAATTCCTCAGCTACAGTAATCTCAAGTTTTAATTGAGGATATAGCTTGTGAAATTTAACAAGTAGAGGCGGCAGAACAACGTTTGCTATAACATTAGTAGTTGTAATATTTACAGACCCGAATATTTCAGACAGGTTATTTTCTATGAACATATCTATCTTCTTTATCTCTTCATGCAACTTAGCTGACTTTTTTGCCAGACCTTCACCCAAAGGGGTTAGTATATAGCCCTGCCGTGTCTTCTTAAGGAGCTTTTTGCCGGTTTTCCTCTCAAATCTTAATATTCTTCTGTAGACAGTTGTCTGATCTATATCTAGCTGCTTTGCAGCTTTGGACAGATTTAGTGTTTTAGATACTTCGAGGAAAACTCTTAAATCATCCCAGTTGTACATTGCCTATCTCCTATTTAATAACTTTCTAACTCTGCGTATATGCAGTGATCAGCCTGCAAACAAACTGATTGACTGGCAATAACGCAGTACATATTATAATACCAAAAACAGGATAAGAAAAGGATCAAATCACAGTGAGCACAGTAAATAACCAAACAAGGAGAAAAGAAATGAAGAATCTATTCAAAGTTAAATTTTTATTTGTAATGATTTTGCTTGCATTACCAATGAGTAGTTTAAGTGCAGAGGAAGATACGTTGCCCCCGCCCCAATTGGTAACTAACGCATGGATGTTTATAATCGGGTATGAGGCCGATCCTAAAGCTCTAAAAGCATTTCTACCTGAAGGATTAGAACCTCATCCTAACAATAGAGTGGTTCTAAATATGTATACAGTGCCGGACGGGATAGAAACATCGGGCTTCGGAGCTTATACACTGACTTATGTAACTGTTGAAGTTAAGGGGCATGATTCCTATACAAAGGACGCTCCTGCGGGATTTCCTGGCAGATATTTCACCTATTATTTTAATAGCTCCCCCAAAATGAGGAAGTTTACCAAGGCAGCAGGCATACCTGCGCAAGAGGGATTTACTACAACAAGTGTAAAAGACGGAAAACTCACCGCAACGCTCGAAGTGGATGGCAAACCTTTTATTGTATCAACGGCCGATGTCGGCTCGGAGTTTGAGGGAGTCGGCGGCGGGCATTTAAATTACTTTGGTCTCTTGGAAACCCCGCAGATACAGCAGGTTGTTAAATACCCTATTCCATGGATTGGATACCCGGTTAAGACAGAAAATCCAACCGTTACTTTTGAAATGCCAAAAGATAATCCTCTATACAAACTAAAACCCAAAAAAGTAGATTGGGCAGTCTGGATAAAGGGAAGTTTTGTATATCCTCAGTATCAGGTAATTCACGAGTCAAAAACGACAGCCAAAAAATAATACTTCCCTAACATTAAAGAACAGGATAACTATTTTCAAATAACTTGATTCACAAAAGGAGGCATAATATGAGTAAGCAATTAAACATATTAATCACAGGTGCAACCTCAGGCTTTGGCAGACAAACTGCGGAAAAGCTTGCAAATGATGGGCATCAGGTATTTGCTACCGCGCGGGGGATCCATGGCAAAAATGCGGACGCCGCCAAGAGCCTTGAACAATGGGCAAATGAGCGGAAGCTTAGTTTAAAAGTTGTAGAGCTTGATGTTTCAGATGATCAATCTGTAAATCAGGCGATTTCGTCTATACTTAATGATGCAGGTTATTTGGATGTTGTTGTTAACAATGCAGGTATCGTAGGACATGGTCCGATTGAAGCTTATTCCATGGACCAAACACAAGCAATGTTTAATACAAATGTATTTGGTCCGCTCCGTGTTAACCAGGCTGTATTACCGAGCATGCGCAAACGCAAATCAGGCTTAATAATTCAAATTACAAGTGCTGGGGGGAGAGTCTATTTGCCTTTTCATGGAATCTACAATTCGACAAAATGGGCAGTAGAATCAATTGCTGAAGGCCTTAATTATGAATTAGCTTCACATGGAATTGACTCGGTTATTATCGAGCCAGGTGCGTTTAACACAGAAATAATGGGTAAATTTGCTGCTGCTGATAATACTGAGATTGATGAAGAATATGCCGAATTTAACAAACATAAGGAAAAAATGTTCGGTGCAATGATGGGGGCCATTACAGCTGATGATGCACCCGGTCCTGTTTGGATTGCGGACGCAGTTAAAATATTGATAGACATTCCCGCCGGTGAACGCCCGATTAGAACTGTTGTTGGCAACGTCGCAACAGCTGGTGTCCGAGAGTTAAACGAAGCTCAGGTCGTCGCACAAGAAGAACATTTAACTTCATTAGGTTTAGAAAGTTGGAATAAAAACTAACGCAATCTTTATATCGATCTAATTTTGTTAAAAGAGTCCTTATAAAATAATGATTGAAGGGGTTTTTAAAATTTAGATAAAAAATAATTGGAGGAAATTTTAAATGAAATTTGGAATTGGATATTACAGCCTACAATCACCACCACATAATCCAAGAGATCATAAGGATCTGTATTCTGAGATGCTGGAGGAAATAACCGCGGCTGAGGATTATGGCTTTGAGTCTGCGTGGCTTACCGAGCATCACTTGCTGGACGATGGCTATTGTTCGTCATTGTTAGTTACAGCGGCCGCTATAGCTGCCCGTACAAAAAAAATTAGAATAGGGACAGGTATTTATTTAATGCCACTTCATGATCCCATAAGGACCGCAGAGGATGCCGCGACTGTGGATCTGATTTCGAATGGACGATTTATATTGGGTCTCGGGCTTGGCTATAGGCAGGAAGAATTTGATGTTTTTGGAAGATCCTTAAAAGAACGAAAGGGTCGAATGGAAGAGAGTATTGAGATATTAAATAAGTCCTGGTCCGAAGGTGAATTTAGCTTTAGCGGAAAATATTACAATTATGAAAATATAAATGTAACGCCGAAGCCTGTTCAGAATCCCCTGCCGATATGGATAGGTGCTTTTTCAGAACCTGCAATAAAGCGCGCGGCACGCATGAACACCCCATTATTTATAGCCGCAATCGGAATTATCCCGATCATAAAATACTTAATCGATATGCACAGGGGTTTTCTCACGGAGTTTGGTTATGATCCGGATAAAATTGAACAGCCTGTTGTAAGGGAGATCTATGTTTCTAGGGATGGCAGAGTAAAAGCATGGGAAAAGATTAAAGAACATATAACTTATACTGCAAAACGTTATGCCTCCTGGGGGTCTTTTGTTGACAGAGAAGGTAATCTCATCTCCGATCCTGCGGATCCTTCACTTTACGATATTGCTCTTGAGCAATCGATCATCGGAAGCCCGGAGGAATGTATAGAAACCATTAATAAATATAAAGAGGCAGTTCCTATAGACCCACTTATTTGCAGATTTAAGTTCCCCGGTTTAAGTCACAGTGAAGCAATGGAGTCTATGAAGCTATTCTCAAATGAAGTCATGCCGTATGTGAAATAAGATTTTGTTTTAAAATGAAAAACAGCTATCTAAAGTCAAAGTTTATAGATCTATTTCTGGATAATAAGGGCCGTTCCTTTGCTCCAAAGTAATTCTTCATCTTTATCATAGATACCGCCCTCGTTAGTCACAATATAGCCGTTAAGTCTTGGTTTTGGGACTACAGTTTTAACCGCCCATCTAATTTGAAGTTCCATATCCGGTCTTACAGGAGCGCGGAATTCACATTCAAATCTCATTCCCATAACAATGAATCCCGGAGCAAGATATGTGGCGACTGTAGCCATAAATAGTGAGCTACTCTGCGGGCCACTTG
>SMWY01000044.1 GCA_004356555.1 Candidatus Dadabacteria bacterium | reverse complement strand
CCCATTTCAAGAGGTTCTCTTCTAAATACTAGAAAATTCACCCAGTTTTCAGACGGAATTAACGGAAAATTAACCCAGTAGCACTAGTAATGTTATAACCCACTAACACGGCTTACTTTTTTTACAGGACTGGACACAGTTATCGCCCTTATTTGGCCTGCAGCACTGGTTACCATTATCAATATTAAGACAGCAGCACTGACTGTCGGTACATGTTTCACTGCCGCATGAGTTTTGAGCTATCTCAATTCCGGAATCCGGAAAAGCATTGAAATCTACATCAAGAAATGTAATTTGCTGAGGCTGAGCAGACTCCGCTTGTACATCGCTTATATAAATAAAGCCTCCGGCTAATAATACAACTAAAACAGCGTTTAATATTAGTGCTTTCATTAAGTTTGTCATTTAGTAGTTCCTCCTATTAGGAGTATAAGTATTAAATATTAGGAGTCAATCCTAATTTAATACCATTGAGTCCACTAAACTATAATTCATACATTTTGTAAACTCGATAATATTTTTGAAGCAATCTACTAATTTTTACAATCTAATAAGTGAAACACTCATTATCAGATATACTATAAAATTTTTAGAGACAAGGGAGTTTCAGTGCAGACAATAATTTCAGTCAAGAATTTGAGTAAAACCTACGCCTCGGGTTTCGAGGCTCTAAAGAACATTAACCTTGAGATCCGCAAGGGAGAGATCTTTGCTCTCTTGGGTCCGAACGGGGCCGGAAAAACTACCCTGATCAATATTATTTGCGGGATAGTGAATCCGAGCAAGGGAACGGTGGAAGCGGACGGTCATGATATCATTTCAGACTATCGAGCGGCAAGATCCAAGATAGGTCTCGTTCCTCAGGAGCTAACCACGGACGTATTCGAAACCGTGTGGGCTACTATGAATTTCAGCCGCGGTCTCTTCGGAAAACCACCCAACCCAGCCTACATTGAGAAGGTGCTTCGCGATCTTTCACTCTGGGATAAGAAGGACTCAAAGATTATCACTCTGTCTGGAGGGATGAAGCGCCGTGTACTGATCGCCAAGGCCCTGTCACATGAACCGAAGATACTTTTTCTCGACGAACCCACTGCAGGAGTCGACGTGGAACTTAGGCGTGATATGTGGAATATGGTCAGAAGTTTAAGGGAAAACGGTGTGACTATTATCCTGACGACACATTATATTCAGGAAGCCGAAGAGATGGCAGACCGGATCGGCATAATTAACAAGGGTGAGATCATTCTAGTAGAGGACAAGGCTCTTTTGATGCAGCAACTGGGCAAGAAGCAGTTAAAGCTGTATCTGCAGAATCCCCTAAGCTCAATTCCTGAGGAATTCGCCGGACACTCACTTGAGCTTTCGCCCGACGGAAACGAACTAGTTTACACCTTCGACCCCCGTGGCGAGGAGATGGGTATTGCCGGGTTGCTAAAACGTCTGAACGAGCATGGAATAGATTTTAAAGATATCCATTCCAGCGAAAGTTCTCTAGAAGAAATCTTTGTCAGCCTGGTGAGTGAAAAATAATGAACATATATGCAATACGCTCAATATATTTTTTCGAGATGGCGCGTACCTGGCGAACGCTGATGCAGAGCATAGCTTCCCCTATCCTATCGACCTCTTTATATTTCGTGGTCTTTGGAGCGGCGATCGGATCACGTGTCGGAGAGATCGAGGGGATTAGTTACGGCGCCTTCATCATTCCCGGCCTGGTCATGCTTTCCATTATGACCGAGAGCATCTCGAATGCATCCTTTGGTATCTATTTGCCTAAGTTCTCAGGCACTATTTTCGAAGTTCTCTCAGCTCCCATCTCATACATTGAGGTCCTGCTTGGTTATGTGGGCGCAGCAGCTACCAAATCAATCATTTTGGGATTCCTAATACTTGCTACGGCCAGGATATTCGTTCCTTACGAGATTGAACATCCTATATGGATGATTGGATTTCTTATTCTCACCGCAGTGACGTTCAGCCTCTTCGGCTTTATAATCGGCATATGGGCAGACGGGTTTGAGAGACTACAGGTTGTACCCCTGATGATCATTACCCCGCTTACATTTCTAGGCGGCACTTTTTACTCAATTAAGATGCTGCCTCCGATATGGCAGAAGATCACGCTCTTTAACCCAGTGGTATATCTAGTCAGTTGTTTTAGATGGAGTTTTTACGGCGTTTCCGATGTCAACGTAGTTGTCAGTTTGGGTATGACACTGTTGTTCCTGGCTCTGTGTTTTGCAACTGTATGGTGGATTTTTAAGACGGGATACAGACTCAAGACCTAAGACATGTCTGAACTTTGCGACCTGACTTTGGCTTTACGTAGATAACGAAAAGTAAGTTTTAATAACAGGTTTAATTATAAACTTGCACTTCGTTATATAAAGCGTCCCTTTCAACAGGTATAAAGCCCGCGTTCTTTATCATATTTATCATAAAATCACGCGTGTGCCCAAGCTCCGACTGGGCTCCGGCGTCGTGTATGATTTTCTCACGCATTATTGTGCCGTCCGCATCACTGCAGCCATAATGAAGCGCAATCTGAGCCATCTTCTCACCAAGCGTAATCCAGTAGGATTTTATATGAGGAAAATTGTCCAGATAGAGTCTTGCAAGAGCGTGCACCTTAAGGTCGTATGAGCCGGCAAAAAATTTTACTTCCTTTTTCATACCGGTATTTTCAGGCTGAAAGAGAATGGGGATAAACGCTAAGAACCCTGGCGATTCGTCCTCAACATTTCTAAGCCTGTCCAGATGATCCACAACATGAAACAGCTCTTCTATGTGTCCATAGAGTATTGTGGCGTTAGTGGGAATTCCAATACTATGGGCTATTGTATGAATCTCTTCCCACCTGGTAGCTACTGTCTTAGGAGCGCAAATTTTCTTGCGTATACCTGGGTGAAGTATCTCAGCCCCTCCTCCGGTGAGCGCATCGAGTCCGTTTTCTCTCAGTGTTTGCAGAACCCATTCTATGTCTTTGCCTGTCAGTTCCGTGAACCAGTCAATCTCAACAGCCGTGAATGCTTTTATATGTGTTTGTGGAAAATTAGTTTTTACAAGTTTTATAATGTCTAAGTAGTGCTCAAATTTCCAATCGGGATGAAGCCCCCCTACGATGTGTACTTCCCTAATATCATCGCTGAGCATTGATAAAATCTGCTCGTGAGAAAGCTCGTAAGCATTGGGGGATTTTTTGGTTACCCCAAATGCACAGAACCTGCATGATATAGCGCATATGTTAGAAGGGTTAACATGGCGGTTTACGACGAAATAAACTTTATCTCCCACCCTTTGCCTCTTAACATAATCAGCTAGCATGCCTACTGTGTTTAAATCTTCAGTACCCATTATAGTCATGCCGTCATCAAATGTGAGCCGCTCGCCCTTTTCAACTTTTTCCATTATAGGGAAAAGCTCTTTATCAAAGCAAAGTTTTTCTACGTCTGCCAGTATTCTTTCCATCTCTCTGTAACCGTCTCCTTGATATCCTCAGACATTTCGATCACCTTAGGATACCAGCTTTTTATCGTTGCATCTATCCCCATACACCCGCCGTAGACAACAGCCGAGCCTTTAAGCTCTGTATGTTCAAATATCACGTCTAAATAGGGATCAAAACGGGTAAATATGCCCCATATAAGCTCAGTATCGTTATGAATATCAATATCGGGGCTTACGATTGCGATAATCCTGACATTCTCATAGCCTTTGGTTTTAAAAAGTTTTTTAATGATCTCTTTTGGTTTCTTATCAACCTTTATGGCTAGAATTCCGCCCTTAAGGAGTCTCCAGTCAAGAATCTCTTTATGCTTTGCTCTGGGATCCGGCAATTTTGTGGGTACTGGTTTTTTCTTTTTTCCCGAGTTTGGTTTTCTGACAGCGTTAATACCCATCTTGCTGCCCACGTTAAACTTGCCGCTCGTGAAATCAAGTGTGTCTAAAGGCGCCCACGGGATCATAAGAAAATCTTCATTAGGATCAAAATTCTCACCAATCTCATTTAGCACTTGATCCCAGTCCCTCGGGTTAACATCGCTCGAAACCATTATCATAACTTTGGTTAGAAGCAGTTGTCCTGTGCCCCATAGCCCAAGCATGGCTTTGATACCGTTTTTAGGATAGCGTTCATCTACCGATACAACTAACAAATTATGGAACCCGGCTTCGGGATAAGCCCACATGTCTTTAACTTCCGGGTGGATAATGCGGATCAATGGTGAGAACATATCCTCCGCTGCCATTCCTAAGAAAACATCCTCCATTGGGGGCTTGCCTACTATAGTTGCAGGGAAAATAGGATTAATTCTATGAGTGATGCGGCTCAGGTTGTATATTGGAAAATCTGCTTCCATCGAGTAATGTCCAAAGTGATCACCAAAGGGTCCTTCTTCTCTAAGTACATTTTGAGGCACTACACCCTCGATTACAAACTCAGCGTTTGCCGGAACTGAGAGAGAGATACTTTTTCCAGGAACCATAGGTATTGGCTTCCCTCTTAGGTAGCTTGCAAACGCAAGCTCGTCCATTCCTTCGGGTAGTGGGGCAATTGCTGAGAAAATCATCTTGGGGTCTCCGCCAAGCACAACAGCTACTTCCAGATCCTTTCCAAGCTTTTTGGCTTCGTGAAAATGGGCAGCACCGCCCTTATGAGGGTGCCAGTGCATGCCTGTGGTTTTCTCGTCATATATCTGCATTCTGTAAATACCAAGGTTTCGTCTATTGGATACCGGATCTTGCGTTAGAACCAAACCCAGAGTAATGAAACGACCACCGTCTAGAGGCCAGCATTTAATTATTGGCAATTTGTTTAAATCAGGAAGTTCTTCAATTTCTTGCGAGAATCCCCACTTAACCTTTTTCGTTCTCATAGATAGAAGATCATAGGCCTTGGGAAGGATTGAGAAAAAGGATTTAAGAGAAGGCGGGTTTAACTTTTGGAACAAATCAACAAGCTCTTCTCCCACATCTCTAGGTTTTCTTCCGAGCGCAATCTCAACCCTTTCCTCAGTACCAAAAAGGTTTATAGCTAAGGGAAATGAAGCGCCTCTTACGTTCTCAAAAATAAGTGCAGGACCGCCTTCTTTAACTACTCGATCAGCAATTTCGGAAAGTTCTAAAATCGGGTCCACTTCTGCTTTAATATGTTTAACGTCACCGATCTTCTCTAAATATGTAATATATTCTCTAAGGTCGTAAAACTGCTTTTTAGCCATTATCTAGTCCTTCTATTGTTAAAGTAATTTAAGGAGCGGTTTAAACAAATTAGTATAAATGAAATTAGGAATTATTCTGGGAAAACTTTGGTAACAAATTACATCTATTAGACAATTACTCCAATTCTTCGTGCCTCCAGCCATTTCCCGTACTAACCCCGATAACGTTTAGAATTTTATCTACATAACCTTCTATAAGATCATTAATGCTTTCAGCATTTAAATAATGGGGAGGACTTATTGGCATTATTACAGCCCCTTCCCTCGAAAGCTTAAGCGCATTCTCAAGAGCAATTGAGCTAAGAGGGGTTTCTCTAAGCGCAATTACGAGTCTTCTCCTCTCTTTAAGAGCTACTTGAGCAATCCTTGTTATAAGAGTGTCAGCGATACCGTTTGCAATCTTTGCAAGCGTAGATATAGAGCATGGAACAATAACCAGAGTATCAAAATGATTACTTCCTGAGGAAAATGGCGCCCCCAAGTCAGAATCACTGTAAATATCATTGACCCAAGGACGGAGCTCTTCGGCCTTTAGCCCAAGCTCTTCTTGGAGCACCCTCTTTCCCCATTTACTTGCAATTAAATACTTGTCTCCAGGACACCTTCGGAGAAAATCAACGCCATAAGCTACTCCCGAAGCACCGGTAAAGCCTACTATTGTTCTCATAACTAAGGTAAGTATATCCCAGAGAGCACAAAAAGGAAGATATTAACCCCTACAAGTATATTGATTTTAAAGAACGCTAGATCAACGTTTTCGGCCTTTCTATGTTCCAAGAAGAGAAGAGCACCGATAATAACCAAAAAAATTCCCGCAACGATTGATTTAAACATAAAGAAAAATAGAAAAGCCGCAAAAAAGAAAGCAGCCTGATGAAGAGCACTAGAAATAATTAAAGCAATATCTCTCCCGTAAACCGATACCATAGAATAAATTCCGTTTCTTTTATCAGATTCTTCATCGAGAGTAGTATATATAATATCGAACCCCGAAACCCAGCATAGGGTAAAAAGCGAAAGTATTACTGCGGGTAAAATTCCATTAAACGAGCAAGTTACGGCGATCCAGCCCCCAAGTGGGGCAAGCGCGAGAGCAAGCCCTACTCCGAAATGACAAAGCGGCGTGAAGCGCTTCATCAAAGGGTAAATAATAAACACGACAAGAGGTATCGGGGAAAGATAGAGAACTAGATCACAGATCAGATAAGCGGATACAAAGTAAACGACAAGTCCCAGGACTGTTACAGCGTAAGCTTTGGATAAGCTGATTTTGCCTGACGGCAACTCCCTATCTTTCGTGCGGGGATTATGAGCATCTATCCTTCGATCTAGAATTCTATTTATTGCCAAAGCCGAAGTCCTCGCCCCTGTTCCTGCAAGAATAATTAGAACTAACAACTTCCACGGAGGAAAACCCTTTGCTGCCATAAATGTTCCGGCAAAAATAAGCGGCAGAGAAAAGAGCGTATGCTCAAATTTTATAAAGTTCATGTAGTTCTTTAATTTATCCATTCAGGCTAATGGATTTTACCTGATAAATCATATTATTTGCTTTACTTTTAATTGTACTTCTATAGAATAACCAACTAACTCACTTGGGGTGATATGACATGTCGAGACCTGAGCTCGCTCAAAGAATTTCCGAACACTTAACACAGGGAAATATAGAGAAGATCAGGGAAATTCTATCCAAAATACACCCTTCAGAGATAGCAAGTATTCTACAGACTTTTGACCCTGATGATCATTCTAAAATATTAGAAGCCCTGGATAACGAAACAGCTTCTGAAGTAATTTTAGAGCTAGACCCAGAGCAAAGAGAAGACATACTCGAGGATTTCGATGCGGATAAGATCGCCGATATTGCAGACGAGATGGCTTCTGATGACGCCGCCGACTTACTGGGTGAGCTTCCTGAACAAACAGCCAAAACAGTCCTCGATAAGATGGACCCGGAGGAAGCAAAGGATGTTAAGCCGCTTCTTAAATACCCAGACGATACCGCGGGCGGTATCATGCAGACCGAGCTTGTAAAGGTCAATCATAACTTTACAGTCCGCGATACAATTAACTGGATCCGCCAAATAGCTGAAGAAGTAGAAGACTTTCACCTGATATTCGTAACTGACGAGCATAACAAGCTATTGGGCCAAATCTCGCTACCCAAACTAGTTCTAGCCACACCCAGCACCAAGGCAACAAGTATTATGGGGCCTGTGGAAGTTACAGTCACGCCTTATATCGATCAGGAAGAAGTTGCAAAGATATTCCAGAAATACGACATATTGTCACTTCCCGTAATTGATGGAATGGGTGTGTTGGTTGGCAGAATTACAGCTGACGATGTATTGGATGTTATAACTGAAGAGGCATCAGAGGATATGCTGCAAATGGCTGGTGTGGGTGATAGATTGCACCCAATGTATACGCCTACAATAACCAGAATCAGACTCCGAACCCCTTGGCTTTTGCTAACATTAATAGGGGAGCTATTCATAGCATTCATAATCGTATACGCATTTCAGCCGACTCTTGAAAAAGTCGCTATATTGGCAGCTTTCATACCTGCAATTATGGCTATGGGAGGGAACGTCGGGCTTCAAACTACGACAATTATCATAAGAAGTCTTGGAATGGGAACAATTAATGTAAATCAGATGTTTAAGTTAGTAATTTCTGAAATGAAAGTAGGACTTGCCCTGGGGTTAATATGCGGAATTATTGCAGCTTTGATAGGCGCTTTAATAAGCTATAATCAGCCAGAGGTAGCAAGGCTTGCTATAGCCGTATTTATCTCGATGGTATCTGCAACTCTGGCGACATCGTTTATAGGCGTTGTGGCTCCTCTTGTTCTCCACAGGCTGGATTTTGACCCCGCAGCCGCTTCAGGTCCTTTCCTCACCATGTTTAACGACATCTTCGGCTCGGTATTCTACCTATTTATCGCTATGCTGATTTTATGAGATTTACTAAATATTTAAAACCCAATACCGGACCATTCTATAACTAAGTATTATAGAAATATATAGTTTATAATTCTCGTATTATGAATAAAGTCCAAATCCGCCTGCGCTCGTTTATAAAGGAAACTTTAAAAGCTGGTTATTCAAAAGATCGGTAACTTATAGCTAAACATTGATTTTTAAGGAATAATATCCATTCAATGAATACCTCTGAAGCCCTTTTACTGCGCAAAACTCCTTACCGTGAAGCAGATTATATACTAAGCTTATTTACCAAAGACTTCGGTAAAATAGGTGGGATAGCGAGAAATGCAAAAAAAAGTATGAAGCGCTTTGGAGCAAGGCTTGAACCGTTCGTACATTTTAGGGTTATGTTCAAAGATAGTGCAAAGGAACTTAAATTGATTGAGGACACTGAAACAATCCAAGTATTCCAGGGCTTCATAGAAGATATAGAACTTTTTACACTGGGCAGTTTACTGCTCGAAACTACCGATGCTCTGATTCCAAAAGAATCCCCTACTGAGGAGCTCTTCGACCTTTTAATCGAAGCTCTTTCGAACCTGAATACTAAAAAAAGTCCTCTACCTATTGTATTACAATTCCAGCTACAAGCGTTATCAATTTCAGGTTATGAACCCAATTTAGACACGTGCGCTCAGTGTGGGAAAAAGATAGAAGGAGATTCTTACTTCAGCATTAACGGAGGCGGTGCGGTGTGTTTTGAGTGCGCAGGCGAGAGGAAAAATAGTTTTATTTTTTCTAAAGATTTTCTCTTAGATACTAATTTAATGGAATCAGAACTTGAAAAAGTGCTAAAATACATAAAACTTTTTACAAAATTCACACAGCGCCACACAGAAAAAGAGTTAAAGTCCGCAAGATTCATCAAGGAGCTCAAGTTATGATAACGATCCCAGGATTTTTAGGAAGCGGAGTATCATCGGGTGTAAAAAAGAAAGGGAAAAAGGACCTTGCGCTAATATTCTCAGAGGTTCCGGCTAAAGCAGTAGGTGTCTTTACAACTAACATTGTAAAAGCCCCGCCTGTATTAGTAGGAATGGATAGAATAAAAAGCGGCTATTGCCAGGCTGTTCTTATTAACAGCGGTGTGGCCAACGCATTTACCGGTAAAGAAGGGCTTAAAGACTCGATCCTGACCTCAAAGTATGCTGCTAATGAACTTGGCATTGCGGAGAGCCTAGTTATACCTTCATCAACTGGGGTAATAGGTGGACGCCTGCCTACAGATAAAATGAAAAAAGCCTTACCTAAACTTGTGAAAGATCTAAGAAAGGACGGGTTCTTGGACGTAGCCGAAGGAATAATGACAACTGACTCCTTCCCTAAATACTCCTCGACAAAGATCAGGATAGGCAATAAGACGGGAACTATAGTTGCAATTGGAAAAGGCGCCGGCATGATAGCGCCCAATATGGCGACAATGCTGGCTTATATTCTTACTGACATTAACATAGGAAGGAGAGCACTAACTAAAGCGCTTAAAAATGTTGTTAGCAATTCATTCAACAAGATCATAGTTGATGGTGATACGTCGACTAATGATACGGTGTTATTATTAGCCAATGGGAAATTAGGGAACACCGCTATTAAAGAAAGCGGGTCAGAATACAGAAAATTTGAGAGGGCAGTTACTGAGGTAGCGACTGAAGTTGCCGAAATGATTGTTCAGGACGGAGAAGGGGCTACTAAAGTTGCGAAGATTATTGTCAAAGGTGCTAAGACTGAAAAGGACGCTCAGAAAATAGCTCGTACAGTGGGCACTTCTCTTCTTGTAAAAACCGCATTCTTTGGTGAAGACCCCAACTGGGGCAGGATTGTAGCTGCAGCCGGGCGTGCTGGAGTAAACTTTGATCCAAATAAAATAGATCTATTTTTTGGAGACCAGAAAATACTAAGCAACTCAAAAGAGGTAATGAATGAGAAGAAAGCGCAAAGTATTCTTAAAAAACCTAAATTTGAAATAACGCTCAATATCAAAAGCGGAAAGGCAAGCTCTTTTGTAATCGCGAGCGATATAACGTTTGAGTACGTAAAGATAAACGCCCACTATAGGACTTAAGCACTACCGGCTGGAATCAATTCCAACTATATCTTCGAGAGAAGAAATTCCCTCCCGTTCTATATACGCTGAAATCCCTCTGTTTATCTTTCCGGCAACAGCGGTGCCCTCACCTCTTATTGCGGTAACTAGCTGAAGTGCTTTTGCGCCGGCCTTTATTTTCTCAAGCGCAGTTTCTGAGTCCTTAATGCCGCCTACTCCTATAATATCAAGCTTGTCTCCGGCTTGCCTGTAAATATGTGAGATCATATCAGTCGTCATTTTTCTATAGTCTTCATCATCACCACTGAGCCCGCCCGGACTGTTTTTCCATCTGGTTCCGTATTTACCCTTGAGATCGGGGTTGACTGTAGTGTTAGAAGCTATAATTCCAGTTACAGAATGATCGAGGGCAACTTCTAATATTTCATCCACCGCTTCATAGCTAAGATCGGGAGCGATTTTAACAAAAAGAGGTTTTCTGGCACCACACTCATCCATTGCTTGATTCACGGCTTTTATGATGTCTACAGTACGCTCTTTCTCCTGGAGCTTTCTAAGACCGGGAGTATTGGGTGAGCTTACATTTATCGCAAAGTAACCCGCATAATCGTACATTCTCTTTGCAACAGTACCGTATGCTTTTGGAGCATCTCTGTGATCTACATCTTTATTTAATCCGAGACTTATTCCAATCGGAATACCGGTACTCTTATACTTATCAAGATTTTTTGCAACCACGTCCATACCGGGGCTGTTGAACGCGAGCCAGTTGATCGCAACTCCCGAGGTAACCATAAAAAGACGGGGTTTAGGGTTGCCCGGCTGACCATATTCAAGAACAGAGCCTACTTCTACCGATGCAAAGCCAATATGCCATAATCCTAAAACCGCGCGTCCTGCTTTATCCCAGCCTGCGCCCACAATTAACGGATTCTCTAATTCAAGGCCGCCTAAAGTTGTTTTAAGACACTTATCTTCAAACCTGCTATGTTTATCCGCAAGAAATTCTAATAATTTCAAGGTGATTGGTGTTAGTTCTGCTAAATGCAGGGATTCACGAGCCAGGTCGTGAAAGGTTTCGGAATCAAACTTATTTAAAATGGGTCTTATTATCTCTTTATACATTGAATCTAAAAAGTATTATATCACCATCTTTAACAATGTAATCCTTACCTTCAGATCTCATTTTCCCAACATTTTTCAGCGCCGCCTCTGAACCTGCTTTAATAAAGTCTTCATAACCCGCCGTTTCAGCCCTGATGAACCCCCTCTCAAAATCAGAGTGGATTATGCCTGCAGCCTGAGGCGCCTTTGAGTCTTTTCTTACAGTCCAGGCTCTTACTTCCTTAGGCCCCTGGGTGAAATATGTTATAAGTCCAAGTTCTTTATACGCCTCTTTGATTAATCTATCCATACCCGAATATTGAAGCCCGAGGTCTTCTAAAAATAGCTTCTTTTCCTCATACGGCAGCTCAGCTATTTCAGCCTCTATCTGTGCCGATAAAACGATTACATCGGCACCTTCTTTTTCGGCATATTCTTTGACTTTTGTTACTTCTTCATTCCCTGAAGCGTCGGCAATATCATCCTCAGGAACATTACATACATACATAACGGGGATTCTTGTAAGGAGATACATTTCCCTTATTACTTCTAATGATTGATCATCGATCGGAAAATTTCTTGCCTTATTTCCCTCTTCAACAAAATTTCTTAGTTTTGTTACAACCTCAAGCTTGTCTTTAGTAGCCTTGTCACCGCTTTTGGCCTGCGAAGTTAATCTCGCCTCTCGCCTTTCTATCGTCTCAAGGTCTTTTAAAAGGAGCTCATCTTCGATAATATGAATATCTCTCATAGCGTCCGTCGAGCCTTCTACATGCATCACATTATCATCTTCAAAACATCTTACAGTATGAAGGAGAAGGTCTACTTCACGGATGCTAGCGAGAAAAGCATTTCCACGCCCCTTTCCTTCAGACGCTCCTTTCACAAGCCCTGCGATATCGAGTACTTCCAGAAAAGTAGGTGTAATTTTTTCCGGTTTTACAAGCTCAGCTATCTTATGGAGCCTGTCATCGGCAATCGGAATTACTCCCACATTATCTTCAACAGTGCAAAATGGGAAATTCCCAACCTCGGCTCCTGCATTTGTAAGCGCATTAAAAAGAGTGGACTTTCCTACATTGGGAAGTCCTACTATTCCGCATTTTAGTCCCATAGTTTTTCCTTATCGATCCTATGTATATTTGATGAAATTATTCGGGGAGAACTAACCGATAAGCTACCTTAAGGGTACACCGAGTCAAGGATTTAAGAGTCTTAAGTGTATTAAAATATTATGAGCAATTGAAACCTATTTTATTCCTCTTGATGATCTACACCCGATAACATTTGGTAAAGTTTCCTGTTGCCGTTAAGCCTAGTAAGGTGATTCCATCTTTCCATAAGGTAATATTTAGTTTCTTCAAACCTTAGCGTCCAGTCTTCAAGATGGAGCTCAGTTTCCGCATCGTCCATTTTCGACACCCTATTCACAAAAGATAGGGTACATGAATAATAAAGCGGGATCAGAGCTTCAATCAGTTTCTTATTATCCAATTCCTTGTTAAACATAGACGCAAGAGCGAAATCAAAAAGTATTCTCGCCCATTCATCGTCTTCATAATGAAACTTCTCAGGATCCACTTTGCTAAGTCTCTGAATTACCTGCATGTTAGAGGGCATAAGCACCTGCTTCCATATATCGCCGTAATCTTCAGAACCACAAATAAAGGACTTATGCAGAAGATCAGTATCAATCTTTACTTCCTCACTCACTCCTGACTGTCCGAGTCCGAATCCGTATATTACACTCGGCCTAGATTCTTCAATATCCTTCCAAACGTATTCAAAATTCTTCATAAGCTTGAAAATAGTTCCAACTACCTGAGAGAACATAGGGCCTAAGTCGCTAGCAGGATCTTTTGGACGGTGTGATTTGGATGATCCCAAAAAGGCCTGACACACTTTGAAGTTACGGCATATTGCCACACTGGTCATCCATATATCGATACCGAAATTATATATATCCTCATCCCATGTGGGTTCAAGAAGCAAGCAGTCGGCAAGCCTTCCGGATATAGCGAAATCACCTGCTATGGGTTGACGTATTCTGAGACCAAATAATGTGCGAAGCATAGGGTAGGCAATATTGTTTGTTATAGTGCCGTCGTATTTGTGTCTCATATATATTGGTACGACAAAATCGTATCCATCCTTTAGTGGTTCCATGAAATATTTTATCCATCTAGGCGTTAAGCTTTTTATGTCAGCGTCTATCAAAATTATAGCTTTGGCTCCAAGACCCGAGGAAATCTCAAGAAGGTTACGTACGTTCCTGCCTTTACCTCTCATACCTTTTTTGGTAGACACATAAATTTTTGGAACTTTAGTAGGAGTGCTAAAAAAAGCTTCTTTAGTACCGTCTTCTGAGCAGTTATCCACATTAACAATTACAGAGGACTTGTGCGGGAAATAGATATTAAGTCCTTTGCTTGCCTGCTCTACAGGGAAAGAAATAGAATCAGCTTCGTTATATGAAGGTATACCTATAACGATTTCTGCCGATTTTATATTAGACGGATTTACAATTTCAGAAATCATAAATTTATCCTCCTATCTCACCCTCTAGATTATATTTAACCAGACAATCTCTGATGTTATCAAGGTATTAAGTTGCAATATAGGTACCAATTAAAAGTTAACTCTAGAAATGATGGATATATAATTTAAGCTATAAACGTTATTATTTCTTGAAAGATGAAATATATACTAGATTCGGGGAAAATCCATAGCTTAAATTCTAAGCAGCGAAAGCTACTTTTTTCACCAGAAATCAACTTTCAAAGTCAGTATATTCTGAATTTAGCATATAAGCTTTAAAATTATTATCCATAGACGTCTACACTTATGCTCGTCTTTTTTATATAATACAAATAGTGTATTTCATTTCACGCTCCAAAAAATAAGGAGGTATTCAAGATGGCAAAATCATTAATAGATAAGTTAGGTGTTTTATTTTTAGGCATTGCGGCACTCTTTGTTTTCACACTTTGTATTAGTCATGGAGAAAGAGCTGAAGCCGCTTTTCAGTACAACTCCTCAGAATCAGCTTACCTTAATAAACTCACACCAATACTGACTGAGCTATCACAGTTAGGGGCAGAGGTCAGTAAGACTGCCATTGGTCTACAATCAGCACCGGAAAAGACATGCTCCAATGAATTTGGTTTCTATCAGGGTATAGTGGTATCTTTACGCAGCCGCTTAAAATCTGTCACCCCGCCGCCTAGGATCAGAGCCATACATATAAAATCTTTAGAAGGACTGAGCGACTATCTAACGGGGCTTAATATTTACGGCTCGTCATGCGTGGATAAAGACTATGCTATGAAGTCAAAATTGGTAAACAAAGGAACCGAATATTTGACTAAAGCCAGCCAGACAATAATTTCAGTAAATGATTTAATTGCAAACCCCGATCTCATACCGACTAGCACCTCTCCTGAAGATCAGATAAATGAATGGTGCGGAGCAAAGTGGGCGAATAACTACCAGATGCAGGAGCACTGCATACAAACTCAGACAGAGGCCAGAGCAAAGCTCACGAATATGCTTCGGATGAACCCACCAAGGACTCCGGGAAGAAAAGTTATACTCGACTGCAGCTCGCTCTGGAAAGACCGTTCCGGCTCACACAACTACAGGATGATAGTTTTCTGCGCTCAGAATCAATTGGGGAAATAAAGCCCGGAAGCTAAAGAATGGTTGAGATAATAAAATGTCATACTGTAATCGTTCATAAGACACTATGACAAACTCAATCAATTTTAGGCAGCTAAAGCCTGGAGAAGAAATAGAAGTCTGTAATTTAGCAGCCAGATCGTTTAATGAGTTCATAGCTCCAGGATTTACAGAAAAAGGGATCAATGAATTCTTCAAATACTCAAACCCCCGTGCATTTAAACGACGCTTGGAATCCGGCTATTTCGCAATGGTAGCGGAGTCTAAAGGCGATTTAGCGGGCATGATTGAGCTAAGAGGGAATAATCATATATCCATGCTGTATGTCGACAAAGCTTTTCACAGAAAAGGGGTAGCAAAGGAGCTTGTCAGACTGGCTCTGGAAAAAGTCTCTTCTAACAATGAGAGTCCAAAAGATATAACTGTAAATTCCTCAAGATACGCTGTACCTTTTTATGAGGGCTTAGGGTTTATTCAATACGAAGACGAGAAATCAATTTTTGGTGTAATACACATACCCATGGTACTTTCTTTATCAAATATAAAACAGTTGGCAAAATGAACACACCTCTTAATAAAAAATCCACAGTCGAGGAAATAAAAGCGCGTTTTGATCAGGATGTGGAGCCCCAAAGTGCTAAAAACCAATTGATAATTCTGTACATATCACAATATATTAGTAATAATTAACTTATCTGGAGGTTTTTATGAGTGATCAACAAAATGCAGGCGCCTTCTTATTTGTACTAAGTATCGTACTATTTGCGGCACTTTCAATCTATTTAGTATTCAGCTAAGAAACATTCGAAGCCCTATATTCACAATTAAAACATATTTCCTATATATCTCTCGAGAGAATTGTTGCATTTAAAATAAATCTTTAATTTCCTCTCGCTTCCTAATAATACTTATATCTTTGCCATCTATGAGAAGAACCGCAGGTTGAGGATAAATGAAAGTGCTCGACTGAGGAATATTATAAGCGCCTACATTCTTGACTAGGAGTCTATCCCCTACACTTAATGGAGGAAGCTCGGTTTTAGAGACAATATCGGTCTGAAGACAAAGTGGACCATACACTATGGTTTCCTCATATACTTCGTCTGATTTTTTTAAACATTCAATGTCTTGGAATTTCCAAAAGGATGTGGGCAGAAGGTT
>SMWY01000043.1 GCA_004356555.1 Candidatus Dadabacteria bacterium | reverse complement strand
TGCAGCCCATGAGACAACACTTATTAGGAAAGTTCAGTTATTGATTTGAATTGGTTAGGCCAGAAGTTAATAGAAGGTAATATAAAAACATTTAGGGGGAGAGATATTCTCCCCTTATATTAGAAGCTTATGTACAAAATTCATGATTCTTTTCTGTTGACTAAGATAACCCATTTACCTTTTTGGACAATCTCGTCATTCTGATTATGTACGTTGACTTCAAAAGTGAAAAACCCCATGTTCGGACGCTTATGCTCTTTTTTTTCGACCAGATTCCGAGTGATGTAAATTGTGTCGCCTGGTTTCACTGCTCCAGTGAAACGCCAGTCTTCTAGACCCATAAAAGCTACAGTGGCGAGACGAGGCATAGTGAACCACAGGCCTGTAGAAATAGATAACGTCAAAACACCATGAGCGATCCTAGTACCGAAGACAGTTTTCTTAGCAAACTCTTCATCAATGTGCATGTTGTTAAAATCACCAGACAGCCCCGCAAAGTTTACGATATCGGCCTCTGTCATGGTTCGAGCGGTACTTTGGTGTTCCGCTCCAACTTCCAAGTCTTCCCAGAATAGTTTAGTATCGACTGACATTTTATTCCCCTCCAAATCAATGTAATAAAAATGATGGCAGGTTCTCCAACCATCATTCATCAAATTTCAGTTTTGAATAAGCCCTTAAATAAGTATCGGCTAGTAATAACGAATCGAGCCTGATCAGCCTACAGGTTTGAACTTCGGAAGAGTGACATCTTCGGTAATATCATCGAATACTACTTCCACTTCCATGCCAATTTTGACGTCCTGCGGATCACAATCGACTATGTTTGTCATCATCTTCACGCCTTCATCAAGCTCTACCAAGGCAACTACATAAGGGGGATCGCCTTTATACGCCTTTGTCGGGCCCATATTGTGTATCGAGTACGTCCACACTTTACCTCTCCCGCTAGCGTTGACCCATTCAATGTCCTGCGACATATCATCATAGGGAGAAACGGCACGGGGATAGAAAAAAAATTTATTGTTAGTCTTGGATCTAGGCAATTTAAGTTCGTGATTTTTCGTAGCCTCCCAGTAGGGTTTGGTCTCAGGACGAAACTCCGGAAGGGGTTTCTTGTATTCAGACATTTCTTTAATTTCTCCTAACTTTAATTTTTATTAAGCGTATGTAAGAACCAGTTAAAAGCTTAAGAAAGGGCTTCTTTCCCAAGCAAGACAGTGCTGTGTGCGGAAACAATGCCGCCGTTGCCGTGCACAAGCGCAAGCTCTGCACCGTCTACCTGACGCGGCCCTGCGGCACCCCTGAGCTGAAGCGTTGCTTCTATTACGTGGTGCATGGCGCCTAGATGTGCCTGTGAAAGAAGACCACCATGCGTATTAACAGGCAGGTCACTTCCAATTTCCATGCGGCCTTCCAATGCAAACGGTCCCCCTTCGCCTTTCCCAACAAAACCAAGGCCCTCGAGCTCCAACAACACCGTTATGGTGAAGCAATCATATAAGAATGCTACATCTACATCTGATGGCCCGACACCGGCGGTTTGAAATGCTTTCTGACCCGAGCGGTTAACTGCATTGTAAATCTGGTCAAGATTCTCAAGGCTCGTTAGATATTGATGTGAATAGCCTTGACCCATTCCGTGTAGATAAGCAAGTGGATTCTCAATTTCCAACTCTTTGGCTTTTGCCTCCGTAGTGATGATAAACGCCGCTCCGCCATCTGAAATGATTGAGCAATCATACTTATGGAGAGGAGAGGCAATCTCTCGTGAATTTATAACATCTTCGATCGATAGGGGGCCTTGATGCATTGCGTTCTCTTTTAATGCCGCATGCTTCCTTGCGGATACAGATACTGCGGCTAGGTGCTCGGACGTAGCCCCATATTCGTCCATATACCTTTGAGCAATAAGAGCATAGCCGCCAGGTGTAGTAAGCCCGTATGGGAATTCAAACTCGGCATGGCACATCTCCCTAATAAGGGCGACCATGCCTGAAGAAGAGATGCCAGAAAGTGTATTATCCCCCCTGACACAAAGAACAACTTCTGCTTGCCCCGCTGCGATCGCCATAGCCGCTTCTGCAACCATCCAAACAGCCGTTGCACCGCCAATAGCTACCGAAGAAAAGAACCTCGGGTTCATGCCAAAATAATCTGCAAATGTAGTGCAGTGCATAAAAGTATTTTCAACAAGAGAAAAAGCGGTGATCACGCCATCTACATCGGTTTTTTTAATACCTGCATCTTCGATGGCAATTTTTGAGGCTTCGGAGAGGAACTGAAAAGAGCTCTTATTGGGTATCTTCCCCTGTTCTGTTTCACCTACGCCTGCAATAACGATCTTTTGGTTTTTAAGCATTTCACGTGTTTCTTCCACGCGTGGAATTGCAGTTGCCATAAAACTATCTCCCTGATCTATATTTTTATTACTTGTTTTATTACCTTAAAGTCCTTACCCACGGTTAACACACGCGCCCAGGAAAAATGAAGATGGAATTATATCATAAAATTAAAGGGCTATCTTCACTTATATTGGATAAATCTATCTATCATAAGGTTGCATTAGATGCCTAGCTCACGACCGATGATGATATGCTGTATCTCAGATGTACCTTCAGTTATAGAGCTGAGTTTTGCATCTCTATAGTAACGCTCGACAGGGAATTCAACCGCATATCCATAACCACCTAATATTTGAACAGCCTCGCTTGTGACCCATTGAACTATCTCGGCAGCATACATCTTCGCCATTGACGCTTCCTTTACGCACCTCTTGCCCTGGTCGTAAAGCCATGCGGCCTTGTAGGCCAAGAGCCTCGCTGTCTCAATTTTGGTAGCCATATCGGCAAGCTTAAAACTAATAGCCTGGAATTTAGATATAGGCCTGCCAAATGCGTCCCTCTCTTTTGAATATTGGAGGGCATATTCAAACGCAGCCGTTGCCAACCCCACCGATTTTACAGAATGAGTTATTCTAGCAGCAATTAGAGTGTCCATAACCGCCTGGAAGGCCCCTTCGGTGCCTCCAAGGAGATTCTCAACGGGGACTTCACAATTTTCAAACACCAATTCACCCGTATCGGCTGAATGATGACCTAATTTCTCAATCTTGCGGGCTACCTGAAAACCAGGAGCATCACTGTCAACTATAAAAAGGCTTATGCCGCCACCTTTATTGCTCTTATCCGTGTAGGCGGCCACTACATGGAAATCTGCTATACAGCCATTTGTTATCCACGTTTTGCTTCCATTTAATATATATTTGTCACCTTTTTTCTCTGCTTGAGCCCTAATACCCCTAGCATCCGAGCCGGCGTTAGGCTCTGTAAGTGCGAGAGAGCCTATTATTTCGCCTTGTATAGCAGGCACAAGGTACTTTTGCCTTTGTTCCTCGGTGCCATTTTTCCAGATAGGTAAACAAGCCAGGTCTACATGCGCATTGATACACATGGCTATACCAGCACAGATTTTGCCCATCTCCTCTGCAAACACACACTCCGTAACCTTATCAAGCCCCACACCCCCATATTCTTCAGGAAAAACTACGCCCAGAAAGCCCATTTCTCCCAGTATTGGGAATAAATGTTTGGGGAATTCCTCCTTCTTCTCATACTCTTCCACTAACGGTTCAATCTCATTCTTGCCGAACTCCCTAGAGGTCTCTCTAAACATCTCTTGTTCTTCTGTAAACTCAAAGTCAATGGGCATCGAGCAACCTCCTATCTACCTATAACTCTTAATTATTATTACTAACTTTAATTTCACTCATATAAGCGGACTTGATTATATCACGTTTATTAAAAACTTGTAAAGTAACCACAAATAAGCATCATTTAAAATAAAAACAGAGTGTAAACACCGAAAATATTTTTTTCAATAACGTGTTGATGCGCTACATGAAATCCATGTTTTTAAAAACTACCATTGCCGCTCTCATCTTTGTCTTATCCTCTATAGTCTTGTGCCCTATCCCAGTTCTCGGACTCCATACCAAACTCTTAACTCTACCATACGACCTTTTACAGCTGACCGAGATGATAATAAACAATCCAACCCTTGTGGGATCTGTTAAACACCATGATTGGGAACAGATTACTAATAGAAATGGATTAAAACTATTGGAAATAGGATATAACAACCCCCATATAAATGTAATAAAAGCCCGCAACTTACTCCAATTCACGCTGAACACGGACGATATGAGGTCAGATGTAGTGGTTTATGTAAGCCATGAAAAATTGCAGGCCCTTATTCTTGTTCGAGAATTATATAAAAGGCAGAGATTCAACCTATTGTGGAATACCGGCAGCGGGCTACTGCCTGAAGCCTCTTCTCTCTTAAACCTGCTGTACAAAGAAGACCCTCTAAGCTTATTAAAAGCAGGGGGTTATCATTTAATGACTATCGATACAATTTTAGAAGGCATCGACAGAAAAAAGCCTGGTGAAGCTGCTCCAGAACAAATTGTAGAGCTCGATATACTGCTCACAGATGCATTGGTACAGTATTTTCTCAAAAACACACCCCATACAAAAGCAATGGGTCAAAAACAAATAGCAGAAATGCTAACAAAGAGCATAAATTTAGAAGATATAACAAAAGACTTATTAGAAAATTTAAGGGGAGATAATGATAGAGGGTTTAAAGATCTCGATTCCAGCCCCCAAGCAAGAGTCAAGAAACCCTATATATTATCGAAAAATCATAATCCGACCGAAATAAAGAAATACATCTATGCTCTCCTAAACCCAAGCCAAGAGATTGAAAGAGAGGGGAAGGCCGCAAATTTTACCATTATAAACTCTAAACTGGTAAAGAGCTTCTACGGCAGAAACGATTTTCAGCCGGCTTGGATAGATAAAGAAGGGCTTTCAGGCGATGCGTTGAATTTAATAAAAACTCTTTCCAAGTCCCCAAATGAAGGATTAGTATCCGAAGATTACCAATTAGAAAATATAAAAAAACTGTTGAGGAAAATTGTAAATTTAGAAACCACTGTACAAAACACTTATTTCAAGATTGCTCATTTAGAACTTCTTTTAACCGACGCTTTCTTCACATATGCATCCCACCTATTGGGGGAACGCAGCCCGATACAGCAGATATTTGCAAAACATATAGGAAATCGGCCACAAGCAAATCTAATATCGGTGCTCTCGAAGTCTTTAGAATCTAATCTTTTCGGCATCACTCTTAGCGGTCTTGCACCTATGAACAAGGAATATCTAGGTCTTCGTAAAATGCTATCCAAATATAAAGATATTAAAAAAAGAAAGGGATGGGGCACGGTAAGCAGGGGTAAAACTCTTCGTATAGGTGATAGAGGAGAGCGCGTGCTGGAGCTTAGACGAAGACTTTCTTATACAGACCCGTATATTGCCACTCCACCAGTAAATAACAATAAAATACGACGCTTGAGTGACCCATTACTATTTGATGAAGCATTAAAACAAGCAGTTATAAGATTTCGGAAGCGTCATGGCCTGCCAAGCGAAGGGGTCGTAGGGCCTAAGACCCTCAAATCGCTTAATATAAGCATCGATGAAAAAATAGAACAGATAAGAGTCAACATGGAGCGCTGGCGCTGGTACAACAGAGTACTAAGCGATAGCTATATAATAGTTAATGCCGCCGATTTTTCTCTCAAATTTGTAGAAAAAAATAAAAACATTATAAGACTAAAAACAGTTATAGGCAATCAACGCACAAAAACTCCTGTTCTTATATCTGAGATCCAACATCTGGTACTCAATCCATATTGGTATGCGCCAGAAAGTATAGCAAAGGGTATTATAGAGCCCCCCGGCCCAAAAAACCCTCTCGGTAAAGTTAAGTTCATGTTTCCTAATAATCAGAGCATTTATCTGCATGACACGCCAGAAAAACATCTTTTTAACAAACACGAACGCGCGTTTAGTCATGGATGCGTACGCGTAGAAGATGCGGTAACGCTTGCTCAGCATCTAATCAAATTTGTACCAGAATGGTCTTCTGAAAAGATACAAAAAAAACTAAAAAGTAATAAAACACAGTGGCTTACTTTAAAGGAACCAGTACCAATATACTTGCTGTATTGGACCTCTTGGGTTGATGAAAGAGGGGAGATACATTTTCGAAAAGACGTATACAAAAAAGACAGAGCAATTTTAAGGATGCTTTGACATATCGCCCTGTCTTTTCGGTTTTCATTTTATGAGCGTGCAAATTTGTAAGACTTAATGTCCCCGCCATCTTTGTTCTTACGCACAGCGCCAATCACAATCTTCATATCAGTTTCTGTCTGTAAGTTCTCGAGGTCCTTACTTTCAATTTGTGCCATAACCCTTACAGCACTGGGAAAATTCGTTGGAAAATCGACGAGCCCCAACCCATAGGGGACTGGATAATCGGGCATGCTCCGCCTAACTATTGTAAAAGCATGTAGCTTCCCAATAGGATTAAGCAAGACATCCTCTATCTCGTCAGAAAAGCAGTTAGGACAGGCAAAATATTTGGGAAAGGTATGGTAGCTGCATTTCTTGCAACACCCACCTACAAGACGTGTCCCAGAACCATCTGTAACAAATAAATCCGGTCTATAAATTTCTTCCTTCGTGTCCTCACTCATTTATCTTTCGACTCCTTGTAAAATTCCTTTTCTGTTGCTTTTTTAACAAGTTACAACTTCTTCAAGTACCAAGAATACTAACAACACACGTAATACCATCCATTGCGGGTTGCGCTCCACCCATTGTCTCGATGATGCCAACATTAGCTCCTTCGACCTGGCGATCACCTGCTTCGCCTCTCAAGTGCCAAACAATTTCCGCCGTCTGCAAAAGGCCTGTAGCACCTACGGGATGGCCTCTTGACAGGAGCCCTCCGCTGGGGTTCACAACTATATCTCCTCCCAATGATGTACGTTCTTCGTCTATAAGCCTAAAACCAGCTCCCTTTTCACAAAATCCAAGCGCCTCACATACTATCATCTCAGCGATGCTAAAAGCATCGTGAATTTCAGCTAGATCCATATCTTCAGGTCCAAGTCCAGCCATCTCATAGGCAAGTCGAGAAGTCCTGGTCACATTTTCTGAAGGGTCGCAAGTCAATTTTTCGGCCGACGCATACTTCCCAGACTGCGCTACACAACCTAGGACTTTAACAGGCTGCTTCTTGGCCAGTTTCTTTACCAGATCACCAGAACAAAGCACCGCTGCCGCGGAGGCATCCCCTACTGGGCAACACTGATTACGTGTAAGCGGATCGGCTATCATTGGCGAGTCTAAGACTTCTTCTATAGTTATTTCTTTTCTATACTGGGCTATAGGATTCATTGCGGCGTGTTTCCTGCTTTTTACAACGACCTTTGCCAACTGCTCGGAAGTTACGCCATACTCCTGCATATACCTTTGTGCCCTCATTGCATATAAGGCAGGCATGCCCATGCCCAAGGCTACCTCGATGTCTTCTTCATCAAGCGGCAGCGGGCCGCCTGAAAGAACCTTGCTTAGATTCTCAACGCCTAATGCCAAAGCGATGTCAAATTGACCATAGGCAATGGAACGCCAAGACTCCCAAAACGCAAGGGTGCCGCTTCCGCATGCGCCTTCAACGTTAATCACCGGCTGACCTACAAGACCGATTTCTTTTAAGGTTCTTTGTCCCACTCCCATCCCTTGATATACATGCCCGCAAAAAACAATTTCTATATCCCTAGGGTTGATTTCCGCATCCTGTATAGCAGCCCATGCTGCTTCCCGCCCCAATATATGTGCGCCTTTTTCGGGAAACCGACCACATGGTGTTGTACCCACACCCAATATATAGACGTCCCTCATTAAAGACCTCCTTAGTTTTTATTTACTCTAATGAATTCTTAATACCAGAAACAGAACTCGCTGTGAACCACTTTATATTGAAATATTAACATAAGCTGTTTAAGTCACTTAACAATATCTATCTAAACCATTACAAAACAGAAAATAAAACCTGCAACAAATGCAAAAAGATGATCTTTGGATTTACACTGAGCTCTCAGATCCAACATTCTGAACTTCTGAACTTCTATACTTCAGATTTTGGGTATGCGCTTTGCCTTGCTAAAAGCCTAATTCAACCAAATTTGAGTAGATTTGCGATCGTTTTTATTAAATTTGTTTCATTTATGTTCAAAAATATAATAAAATTAAACTATACTGGCCAATAGGGAGAGTCTCCGATGGTTGAACGAGAACTTAAAAGAATATTGCTAAAAGAAGAGTTCGTCGCCTTGACCGGCGATTACATAAAAGCCATTATGCTGGCTCAGTTGGAATACTGGCAAAAACGCGCAAAAGAGTTTGACAAGTTTGTAGATGAAGAAAAAGAGCGTTTAACCAAAGAGGGCGTAGAAATTAACATGACTCCCTCCCATGGGTGGATATACAAATCCGCTCAAGAGCTTTCAAGTGAGACCATGTTGGGGTTCAGTAAATCTAGCATTAGATCCCACTTAAAAGAACTTATAAATATGGGATACGTCCTAGAAAGACAGAACCCATACCACAAGTGGGACAGAACAATGCAATACCGGTTGGATTTGATTAAAATAAAAAAAGATTTAAATAGTTTAGGATATGAATTACAGGGCTGGATAATGGACGTAACCCCCTATAATCATACAAGTTCTAAAATCGAACATCGAGAGT
>SMWY01000042.1 GCA_004356555.1 Candidatus Dadabacteria bacterium | reverse complement strand
GGTCGAGGCAATACTTCCTATTAGGAACATAAACCGAACCGTTGGAACAATTTTAGGCAGTGAGCTTACAAGACGCTACGGTAAAGACGGCCTTCCTGAAGAAACCGTACGCCTTCACTTTAAAGGCTCAGCTGGTCAGAGCTTTGGAGCTTTTGTGCCTAAATCTATGACATTAATACTGGAAGGGGATTCAAACGATTATATAGGGAAGGGCCTTTCTGGCGGTAAAATCATAGTCTATCCACCTAAGGGATCAACATTTATTCCTGAAGAAAATATCATTATAGGTAACGTTGCGTTTTACGGCGCTACCGGAGGGGAGTCTTATATAAAAGGCCTGGCAGGCGAGCGATTCTGTGTACGAAATAGCGGTGTCCATACTGTAGTTGAAGGTGTTGGTGATCATGCTTGTGAATATATGACTGGGGGACGAGTAGTTGTGCTTGGAAGTACTGGAAGAAATTTTGCGGCCGGCATGTCTGGCGGAATAGCCTACGTTCTCGATGATGAGGGTGATTTCTCTATACGTTGTAATAAAGATATGGTAGATCTGGAACCCTTAAATGCTGAGGACGGGGAAGAAGTAAAAGAAATGATAAAACGCCACGTCGAATATACCGGGAGCGATGTAGGAAGAAAAGTACTCGCTAATTGGGGCAGCATTGTACATAAATTTGTTAAAGTAATGCCAAAGGACTACAAACGAATGTTAGAGGCTCTTGAAAGAGTTCAAGGAGAAGGTTTAAGTGGAGACGAAGCTCTTATGGCTGCTTTTGAGGAAAACAAGAGAGACCTTGCCCGCGTAAGCGGTAATTAGTTTCTTATCTTCGATTAAAATATGCAAAAACGAAATGAATATTATAGACATTATAATTGAGATTTGGAGAAAGTTTAATGGGTGACCCAACTGGATTTATGCAATATAGTAGAGAACTAGAACCCGACCGTTCTCCATCTGAACGTATTAAAGACTGGAAAGAGTTTCACAAACATCTTCCTGATGACAAGTTAAAAGAGCAGGGTTCGAGATGTATGGATTGCGGAATCCCCTTTTGTCAGAGTGGGACGTTGCTAGAGGGTTTAACTTCCGGCTGTCCGATAAATAACCTTATACCTGAATGGAATGACCTGGTTTTTAGAGGATTATGGAGGGAAGCGCTTGACCGCTTACATAAAACGAATAATTTCCCGGAGTTTACAGGTAGAGTCTGTCCTGCCCCTTGTGAGGGCTCATGTGTATTGGCAATAAATGAACCCTCTGTAACTATCAAAAGTATAGAATGTACGATAATTGATAAAGGGTTTGAAGAAGGATGGGTTGTTCCTGAGCCTCCAGAGGTTAGAACGGGGAAGGAGGTAGCTGTTGTAGGGTCGGGGCCCGCTGGACTTGCCTGCGCCGCTCAGCTCAACAAGGCCGGGCATTTGGTAACTGTCTTTGAAAGAGAGGATAGAATTGGCGGACTACTGATGTACGGAATTCCAAATCCTCACCTGGATAAATTTATAGTTGACCGCAGGGTGGACTTACTAAAAGAAGAGGGGGTCCAATTTAAAACAAATACTGAGATTGGAAAAGACTATCCGTCACAGAAACTTGTAGACGATTTTGATGCTGTTGTTATATGTACCGGAGCTACAAAACCCCGTGATTTACCAATTGAAGGTAGAGAGCTTAAGGGAATTCACTTTGCAATGGAGTTTCTTACAGTCAATACCAAGAGCTTGCTGGACAGCAACTTAGAAGATGGAAACTATATTTCGGCTAAAGATAAAAACGTGATTGTTCTTGGCGGAGGCGATACTGGGACTGACTGTGTTGCCACTACTATGCGCCACGACTGTAAAAGTTTATTGCAGTTTGAAATCTTGCCCACTCCTCCACTGGAGCGCGCTCCTGATAACCCATGGCCGCAGTGGCCCAAGGTTTATACACTTAGCTACGGGCAGGAAGAAGCCATGGCGGTTTTTGGAGAAGACCCTAGAAAATATCAGGTCCTGACTACAAAATTTGTAGGCGATGACAAGGGCAACGTAAAAGAGCTTCATACGGTCAAGATAGAATGGCACTCGGGAGATAACGGCCGACCTTCTTTTAAAGAGGTACCCGGCTCTGAAGAAGTCTGGCCTGCGGATCTGGTTCTTTTAGCGCTCGGCTTTCTTGGGCCTGAAGACACGATTTTAGATCAGCTTAATATTGAACGGGATGATCACTCAAACGCCAAAGCTGAATACGGTAAATACATGACAAGCGTTGAGGGTGTGTTTGCCGCGGGCGACGCAAGACGCGGTCAGAGTCTAATAGTCTGGGCCATTAATGAAGGCCGTGAAGCTGCCAGAGAGTGCGACCGCTATTTAATGGGCTCAACCAATTTACCCTAACACATTGGTAACTGTCCCTATTTATTAGAACATTACATCCAAATTTCAGAATCTCGTTTTTTATATGTCATTCCCGAATGCCTTAATTGAGAATCCAGCCCCCCCATCATTTCGAACGGCACACATTGTGTGCATGTGAGAAATCTTTCTTTTGCCCTATCTTTCTCCTTAGAAAAAGTAAGCCTGGACCCCCTTTTTTTCAGTAAACAGGATGATGAGTGACAAAGTCAACTTCGTAAAGTAAGCTTATTTTACTGGAGAGAAAGCATAAGAACTACTAGAGGATAAAGAAATGAAAAAATATTTTTTATTATTAAGCTTCATTTTTTGTCTCGCTACAGGGTTAGCAATTTCTGAAGAAAATAAGAGCGAAGAAACTCCTCAACAATCGGATTCTATAACGGATCAAACTGAAAGCGAAAAAGATTGCAGAAAAGTATGTGTTAAAAGAGACGGTTACGGAATGTGCACCGAGTTTGAAGAACTTTGTGAGGAAAATCCATAAACTCACCGTTTCAGACTACGCTTACTTGCCCCCTAAAATAGTGGATTCACCTTTTTTTAGAATAATATGATTCAACACTCTTAAATTATAGATACAATACCACTCATTTATATCCTTTTTTCACTTGAATTCGGAAAACATATGAATGCTGAAACCGTTCTTAACAAATGTGGGAATACAACCTTTCTTATGGGATAATTAATAATGTGAGCGTGTAACTTATTATCACACTCACTACCCCTAACGCCACCCCCCTGATTATCTCTTTAGTATCTACTTTTAAATAGGTCAGAGAAAGTATCATACAGCCCCACACTAGAATCGACAAAATGGTAAACGACATCGCCTCATAGAAAATAGATGTGAAAATAACCAAAATAAACCCCCTGGCGATATGAAGGTTTGAGTTTTTGACGACTTTTGATATTAAGTATAGTACGGGTAAAGCAATCAGAATTTGACAAAGAAAAGAGAAGTAGTCGCCTATGCTGGATCTAACTATGACCAGGAAATAAAAAGGTAAGCCTCCAAGCGCAATCAGGTCCCTTGCTACCTCCTCCTTTATATTACTAGATATTTTTAATGATTCCATCACATTCATAAACCTCACCTCCAAATCGTGGAATACATTTATTTTAAATCATGCATTGTCTAATAACATCTCGGAGATACAGATACGCTTAGATTGTATACAAAATTTACAATTTTATATCCCTTCTTTTCTATCATTCGGAAAGCATATAAACGCCGAAGCCGAGCTTGACAAAAGGGGGCAGTACAAGAATCAGCCTTTATAAAAAGCCGGAATTTTATCCCCTATAAATATATTTACCGTTTTTGACTCAAGGTACATATTGAGCCCGTCTTTGCCGAGCTCCTTTCCAAATCCGCTCTGTTTAAACCCGCCGTATGGAGTTTCCGGTATAATCCCCCCGTATGTGTTTACCCACAGATAACCTGCTTTAATACTCTTCGCCACTCTGAGGGCTCTTTTTATATCCTGAGTCCAGATACCGCCTGCTAGTCCATAAACTGTATCATTTGCAATCTTTACAGCTTCTGCTTCGGTTTTAAAAGGAATTACAGCCACAATAGGCCCGAATATCTCCTCACATGCTATAGTGGCTTTGGGGTCAACATCGGCGATCACAGTGGGCTCAAAGAAATAACCCTTTTTAAATTTTCTAGGCCGTTTTCCGCCACAAAGCACCTTTCCGCCTTCATTCTTGCCCTTTTGGAAATACGATTTAACGCTTTCGAAATGCTCACGTGATATAACAGAGCCTATCTCTGTATCATCTCTAAGAGGGTCTCCCATGCGTATCTTTTTAACCCTTTTGATAAATTTAGATAGGAATCTGTCGTATATTTTTTCATGCAGCAGCAGTCGTGTCACAGCCGTGCAGTTCTCCCCTTGATTAAAAAAGCCGCCCCTTAGTGTTGCTTCTATTGTATTATCAATCTCAGCGTCATCAAACACTATGCAGGGAGCCTTTCCCCCTAGTTCAAGAGAGACTCGCTTTATATTATCAGCCGCTGTTTTCATAACTATCTTTCCAACTTCAGTTGAACCTGTGAACGCTACTTTTGCCACTCCCGTGTGCTCTACCAGTGCCTGACCGGCTACTTCCCCGTCACCGGGAATTACATTCAACACGCCGTCGGGAAGTCC
Source organism: Candidatus Dadabacteria bacterium (assembly GCA_004356555.1). Lineage (GTDB taxonomy): Bacteria > Desulfobacterota_D > UBA1144 > Nemesobacterales > UBA2774 > CR02bin9. Next base: position 1,610 of record SMWY01000042.1, on the reverse strand, counting down.
CGCCTTGGTACATAGCTTGGCGACTTCCAGTATCCCGCACGGTGTGTATTCAGCCGGTTTTAATACTATAGTGCAGCCTGCTACTAATGCGGGCGCAATTTTCCAAAATGATAATAATAGAGGGAAATTCCATGGGATTATGTGTCCAACAACTCCTATAGGCTCTTTTAATGTTACGGTTAACTGAGCCTCTGAAGCCGATATACTCTCTCCGTTTAATTGATTACTAATGCCAGCGTAGTATTCAAGAGTCTTGATGGAACCACCTATCTCAACAAGCCTGCTTTCTCTTATTGGCTTTCCTGTCTCTAAGGTGTTTGTTAAGGCAATTTTCTCTCTATTCTTTTCGATTATCTCCGCTATCTTGTGTACGTATTTAACGCGCTCTGACACAGGCATTTTAGACCATGTCTTAAATGCCTTGGCTGCCGCTTTTACCGCTTTATCGACGTCCTCTCTCTGCGCTTCCGCAATCTCCGCGAAGGGCTCCTCAGTTGCCGGATTTTCTCTGATGTACGTTTTCCCGCCCTTAGCTCTCACTTCCTTTCCATTTATAAATAGCCCGTATTTCCTCAGTTTCTTTGCCAAAATTTAGGACCTCCTGAAGTGCTTTATAGAGAAAGGTTATACAATTTTTTAATTATAATCTAGAAACGACTATATACCCTAAACGCCTTAATATTCTCATGTGCAGACAGTGCTATGAAGCCCACTTAATTTTGTTGACAATAATAGTAGTTACAGTAATCTAAAAATGTTTTTAAGGTGCTGCAAGGAGGACTATTATTTCTTTACTAGAGACTGTTTCTGATAAGCTTTTGAATAAAGAGGAGCCTATTACTTTTGAGGAAGCTCTACAGTTAACAGAGCTTTCTAAATCAGAAGTTTCTGATCTTATATCCCTTGCAAGAAAGGTTACATTAAAATATAACGGCGACGGTGTTTTTCTGCGCTCCATAATCAGCGCGCAGACAGGTAACTGTCCGGAGGATTGCTCGTTCTGCTCTCAATCAGCGCATTTCGATACTGAAGTAACCGCTCATCCCCTTATGGCTAAAGAGAAAATCCTCTTGGCTGCTAAACAGTCTGAGAAAATGGGCGCTATGGATTTCTGTATTGTTATTAGCGCCAAGGGTCCTACTCCAAGAATCTTTAAGCAGGTGCTTGAAGCCGTAGATTTGCTTCGTCAGGAGACAAATCTTAAAGTAGGGTGTTCATTAGGAGCCCTCAAAGAAGAGCAGGCGTATGAACTTAAAGAGCATGGGGTATGGCGCTACAATCATAATCTTGAGGCCTGCAGGAGCTTTTTCCCGAATATTTGTACCACACACACATATGATGATAGGTATAGAACGGCCGAATTAGTAAAAAAAGTTGGTATGAACCTTTGCTCTGGCGGTATTTTAGGTATGGGCGAGACCGTGAGACAGAGACTGGAGCTCGCATTTGAACTAAGTGAGCTCGGGCCAAGCTGGGTTCCGATAAACTTTATAAATCCCAGACCGGGGACGCCTTTTGAAAAGATGGAAACTGTTTCACCTTTTGAGGCAGTAAGAACTATATCAATATTTAGATTAATCCTTCCTGATAAGATACTTATGATTGCGGGC
>SMWY01000041.1 GCA_004356555.1 Candidatus Dadabacteria bacterium | reverse complement strand
GGAGCTTCTAAGTTCTGGATAGACGGTGAATTAAACTATATTCCGAACTAATTTTTATAATGAATAGTAGAATTATCTTAGCTTCCTCATCTCCCAGGAGGAAAGAACTTTTACATAGTGTGGGAATCCAGTTTGAAGTCATAGCTCCCTCATCTGATGAATCCTTATTACACAACGATAATCCTAAAGATTATGCGCAAAGACTGGCTTCAGAGAAAGCAATTTCCGTCTCAAAAAATCTAAAAGGCGAATTTCTTGTAATTGGGGCCGATACAATTGTTGTTATAGAGAATGAAATCCTGGGCAAGCCCTCGGACGAAGAAGATGCAAGGGCTATTTTAAGTAGAATTTCAGGAAGTGTACATCATGTGCTCACTGCATTTTCCATAGCGAAACCTAAAGATAAAATTCTGCACAGTGAGGTTGTGGATACAAAGGTGCGGGTTAAAACTCTTGAACCCAAGGAGATAGAAGGTTACATTAAAACCGGAGAGCCGATGGATAAAGCGGGCGCATATGGAATACAGGGGTTTGGCGCTTTTATGATAAAGGGGATCGAAGGCTCATATACTAATGTTGTCGGTCTTCCTCTGGTTGAGGTTTTAGAAGCATTAAACAAACTTGGAGCTTTGAGGCTTTTTTGCGGCGATGGATTTAGAAAGTAATTTAAATAGTGTCAGGGAAAGAATAGAAAACGCTGCTGCGAAGGCCGGACGAGACTCAAGCGAAATAAAACTCGTAGCGGTAACAAAAAAGGTTGAGTCTGAGCGAGTTATAAAATCTATGAACCTTGGTATTAACACATTCGGTGAAAATTATGCCCAAGAGTTCCGAGATAAATTCAAAGTACTTGAAAAAGAAGTAGATCAGGAAATAAAATGGCATTTCATAGGCCAGCTTCAAAAAAACAAAGTTAAATATGTAATGGGGAAAGTTGAGCTTATTCATTCTCTTGACTCACTTTCTGTAGCAGAGGAGATTAATAAAAGAGCAGAAAACATGGGAATAACAGTACCGGTACTCATAGAAGTAGACACTGGAGGGGAAGAATCGAAGGGAGGTATCAATCCCTCAAAATTGGAAGAATTCTTAAAAGAACTTAGATGTTTATCTTTAATTGATGTTCAGGGACTCATGACAATGCCCCCTTATTTTGATGATCCGGAAACGGCAAGGCCATACTTCAATCGGCTTAGAGAACTTAGAGATAGTCTACTAGCATCATTTCCAAAACTAAACGAGCTTTCAATGGGAATGAGCGGGGATTTTGAGGTAGCAATTGAAGAAGGGGCGACAATTATCAGAGTAGGCTCGGCAATTTTTGGAGAAAGGGATTAGAACAAATTTAAATTGAGGTTAGAAATGAGCAAAATTGCATTTATAGGTGCGGGCAACATGGCTGAGGCTCTAATAAGAGGGCTGATAACATCCGGTGTATATAAACCGGGGGATATTATTGCCGCAGATGTATTAAAAAAGAGGCTTGAGTATTTACGTTCTGAGTACAAAATTAAAATAAGTGATAAAAATAATAAAGCAGCCAAACAAGCCGATATAATTGTACTTTCGGTGAAACCAAACCATGTCTTTAATGTTCTAGAGGAAATCAATAGCGAATTAACTCCGAGAAAAATAGTCATAACAATAGCGGCAGGTATAAGTATTCCTGCAATATCCCAGATTCTGGAAAATAAAACAAAATTAATCAGGGTAATGCCTAATACCCCAGCCTTGGTGCTTGCCGGAGCGTCAGTGCTTTATTGTAATGAGAATGTGACTTCCAAAGAAAAAGAGCGTGTAAAGAAGATATTCGAATCGGTTGGTATAGCATATATAGTAGAGGATGAAGCTCTTCTGGACCCGGCAACAGGTCTTAGCGGAAGCGGACCTGCTTTCGTATCGATTTTTATTGAAGCCCTTTCTGATGGAGGGGTCAAGATGGGTCTTCCGAGGGACATGGCTCATAGACTAGCCGCCCAAACTGTCTACGGTACCGCTAAAATGATTATAGAGGGCGGCGCTCATCCTGCAGAGTTTAAAGATATGGTTTCGTCTCCAGGGGGAACTACTATCGAAGGTGTGCATAGTTTGGAAAAAGGCAGATTTAGGTCCAGCACTATTTCCGCGGTAGAAGCTGCTACGCGTCGTTCAAAAGAATTGTCCAAGGGGGATAAGTGATGGATATTTTAACTGGAAACTTTTTGGAGGGTATTGCTCAGGTTCTTAACTGGGGCCTGACAATATATTTGTATGTTATCATTGCTAGAGCGATAATTTCATGGGTAAGTCCGAGTCCTTATAACCCAATAGTACAATTCTTATATGCGGCGACTGAGCCGGTCTTGAGATATGCCAGAAGAATAATACCACCTATCGGCGGTACACTTGACCTATCTCCACTTATTGTTATTGTAGTTATTTATTTCTTGAGGGTATTTTTGGTTAATTCTCTATTGGAGTTAGCCCAGAGGTTTTAAATACAATTGGGTGAAAATTCCCTAAATATCCAGGTCCAGATTCAGCCGGGATCCTCGAAAGATCAAATTATAGGTTTACATAACGGCAGGCTCAAGATAAAAATTTCAGGTATTGATCAAAAGTCTTTCAGTTTGTTATTAAATAAATATCGAGAGTCATAGACCTATGGAAACCAACTTACTATATTTGTCCGTATTTTATCAATATGTCTGAAATATCTATTCAAGGAAACAAGTTACATTACATAGAAGGAGATAAGTTCGATAAGTCTCGTCCTACAGTTTTATTGATTCACGGAGCCGGGCAGAATGTCTCCACCTGGAAGTTTCAACTGGGTTTATTTAGAAATCACCCCAATTTTAATTTCATTGCTATTGATTTACCGGGTCGCGGCGGTTCAGGCGGGGAAGGGTTTCGGAGTGTAATAGAATACAAAGACTTTTTAAATGAATTTATAGATAGTCTACAATTAGAAAATATTATATTAATCGGTCATTCCATGGGTGGTGGAGTGGCAATGCTCTTAGCACTTGAGCATCCTGAAATTCTACAAGCATGTATTTTGGCGGCTACTGGAGCAAAGCTCAGCGTAGCGGAACAGACACTTGAAACTGTTAGAAATAATTATGCGGTTTTTTGTGAAGTCGCGCCTGACAGGATGTTTGGTGAAGATTCTGCTCAGGAACTTAAGCAAGAATTTAAGAAGGGTCTTTTAGATACAGGAGCCGAAGTCTGTTATTGGGATTTGATTGCCTGTAACGAGTTTAATATAATGGATGATGTTGAGAAGATAATTGTGCCGACTCTCATTATTTCAGGTGACAAAGATATTCTAACCCCTTCTAAATATGGTGAGTATCTTCATCAAAAAATTTATGGATCACAATTATACATAGTAAAGGGCTCGGGTCACTTTATAATGCAGGAAAAGGCTGAGGAATTTAATAGCGTTATTATTGCATTCCTGAACGATTTTATTAAGTAATCCAAATCAGTTAGAAAGGTTCTTTGAATAAATAACTATTGATATATTAACCTTAGGCATTATATTTATTCGGGTGATATTAATAAGTATGGAGTTAATCTTAACCAGCATTTATCAAGGGTTAGAGGGAGTTAGAATGCGGGTTTATCTGTGGGTCTTTATTTTAATAATATTTATTGGGTCGGGTTTGAGTTCTGTTGGTAATGAGTTAATTGCCGAAAATTCTAATCTTGTTCCAATATCAATTAAAGGAGAATACAAGAATTCTGTACAGGATAGCTACGTCTGTCCTGAAAACGAAGATAATGCAATAAACCCAATAGAAAACGAATCGAGTAGTAATTCCGATGGGGAAATAAATGCTTGCAATGCTGATTATAAGGCTGATTCCGATGTTACCGGCACTTTAAGATCTCAAGCTAAAAGTGACGAAATAATTAATGAAGATGGAGAGCAGATTTCTTTGCTGCCGAACCCTGAAATTGAATTTATAGATGAGTATATGGTTAATTTTGATAATTTTAGGTCCAGGGATACCATTATTTACGGAGGGGTGTTACCGTTTGTAGCTCTTCCCGACGACGAATTGGCAAATGAGGATAGTTTCTTTAATGAAGAAAGTTTTTCCGTGTTTCTGTATTTCAAAAGGAAGTTTTAATCACTAAGAAATATATTAATAGTTATATGTTCTAGATATACCGGAGCGGGTTAATTCCAGACTGCTCAATAACACATAAGCACGGAGTCTCTATACAAGAGATTGTGCTTTGTTAAAATAAATGCAAATTTGCGTGACGGGAGAAGGATAAAATGAAGATAGCGCTACTAGGTGGTACAGGAGATATTGCGGAAGGGCTGGTCCTGAGATGGTCCAAGGTCGGGCATGAAATTTTCATAGGATCAAGGAGTGATGAAAAAGCGAAGGGTATAGCCTCTGAGTATATCGAAAAATTAAACGATCTGGGTATAGAGTCAAAGATTCATGGGATGCCCAATGCTGATGCTGCAAAAGCAGCGGAAGTGGTGATAATAACTATCCCTCCTGAGTATGCGGCGGCTACCATTAGTCAAATTAAAGATAGCTTTACTGATCAAATTGTAGTAACTCCAGTAGTTTCTATGGAAAGACAAGAAGATAAGAGTTTTGTATACAGTCCTCCTCCCCATGGTTCATCAGCACTTGAAATTAAGGAAGCTCTTCCAGAGACGGCAAGGCTTGTTTCCGCATATCATAATCTTCCAGCTAAAGAACTCAGTAAAGTTGAAGAAGACTTAGACTATGACGTAGTAATTTGTGGGGATGACGAGGAAGCCAAAGAAGTGGTTAAGAAGCTCACAGAAGAAATCCCGACTATAAGGGTATTGGATGCAGGACCACTTAAGCTCTCAGCAATGATTGAAGCAATTACGCCCCTTATTGTTAATTTAAACGTTAAATATAAGCAGCATTTTTCTGTTAAATTTACGTAACTTTTAGAAGGTGGCCTTTTTTGAGGCTGCCTCTAAATTTCACTCCCCAATAATCTGAAGAATTATTTCTCTTGATCTTGCTCGGTTGTCGAAATCTACCACTATGATCTGCTGCCATGTTCCAAGCAGTAGTCTGGAGGAAGTAAAAGGAACAGTTAGAGATGCTCCTTGAAGAGCGGCTCTTACGTGAGAGTAACCGTTACCGTCCCCCCATCTTGCGTCATGGTAGTAGCCTATATCTTTAGGAGCGATTCTTTCAATTGCCTCTTGAAAATCCCTAATTGCTCCGCCCTCGTATTCAATAGTTGTGACTCCCGCAGTCGATCCAGGTATAAAAACCGTAACTGTTCCAGAAGATACTCCCGATTCACTCACACCTCTTGCCACTTCACTTGTGATATCGATTAAATCGGTATCGCCATTTGTCTCAATTCGAAGACCCTTGGTTATTACAGCCACTTTTTATCTCCTATAAAAGATTTAGTTGTGTAGGTTCTTCAAGTGCCATGGCTTGATACCCTTTTTTTTGCAAGCTTCCAGCAAACTCTATAGCATGCTTGTCAATCAGATACACCTTTTCAGGACTTACATACTCCACATATTGTAGAAGTTCATTGTATCCGGCGTGATTGCTAAAAGTAAACGCCTCATTGGCTTTAAATGCTGATTTTATCGCTGATTTTTCTTCTACAGCCCATTCGATAATTATTGCGACTTTTTTCCTTTTGATATTCTTAATGTTATTGGACTCTATTTTATCAGGTGGAATTATAACAATCTTTTCCTCAATGTCTGTGGGCCTAAAAAGCTCATAATCTCTAAACTCAATTCCAACTTCCTCGTATATTTTAGTAGCTTTATATACCGATTTGTGAAGACTGAGTTTAAATCCATTCTCACCAAGGACCTTAATGATATCTTGAGCTTTTCCCACAGGTTCTACCAGTATTACAGGTGTGGAATCCGATGATAGTGTTTCGTTGATGAATCTGATTAAAGGTTCAATTGATTCATCAAAAGGGGGGAATATATAGTCAGGCAGCCCGTAAGTACATTTCATAACCAAAACGTCACAATGTTTTGTGTAAGCGGGCTCTACTGTCGGGAGCTTTTTTAAATTTATATCCCCGGTATAAATAAGTGTTTTATCACCTTTATCAACTATTATCTGTGAGGACCCGAGCATATGGCCTGATGGAACAAGCTCGACCTGCAGATTGCCCAGCGCGAATGGTCTGTAGAAGGGACAAGCGAGAACTACGGATTTTTTAATCTTCTTGTCTAAGAATTTAATAGTCTCAGGAGTGGCAATGATCTTTTCAGAAGGAGTAAATTTACTTATATTTGCATTCGAGATAAAAGAAAGTCCCGCTTTCTTTTTTGAATCGAACCAGAGGTCTGTTCCTTTTAAATGAATTCCTTCGTTATATTCAATCATTAAGTCTAAAATTTAGTGTACTTCGGAGGGTATGATTTTCAAGCAGGTGAAAATGACACAAGCTCAATTTCATATGAGCTTTGTAGGAATATCATGCCTATTATACGAGCTATTCAATCACTACGTCAGAAATAAATTCTTCTTGCACGAATTTCCATTTTCCGTTTTCTTTAACAAGAAATACAATTCCATCGATAGGCTCATTACTAGTAGTATCGACGCCATCAACTGTTAATATAGCGGTATCACCATTAATTTTAGAGGAGATAGCCGTTATTTTAATCTTCTTTCGCTCTTCTTTTATAATTTTAAGGAAGAGAGCTTCATCTTCTTTTGTTATTTCACCCATTTGGTTTATGTAGTTTTGCGAAAGGTAAGGTTTTAGTTCATTAATGGACTTTGCTTTTTTGGTTGCCTCTACGTAAGAGTTGTAAAGCTTGATAGTTTCATCATCTTCAGCAAACGCAATTACCGCAATTAAAAGACTCAAGAATAAGGTAAAAATTGTTGTATGTTTTCTTATAATTTCTCTCCGTAATATCAAGAATTACTGTGCGGCCATTTCTTTGTTTAAAGAATACCAAGCGAATTTATTGTTGACAAGCAATACTTGCAACAGTGATAATTCTCAACGCTGCTTATGTACTCACATATTTAAAAAATGTACGAATAACCCCATTCTGAGGAACAAATTTCATGGATAAGACTGAAAATCTACTTAAAGAGCTAACGGAAGCACACGGTATTCCGGGCTATGAAGCAGAGGTGCGTAGAGTAATTAAAAATTACTTTAAACCCATAGGTGATATAGAAGAGGATAATATGGGGAGTCTTATCTGTAAGAAAGTTGGGAAAGAAGATGCTCCTAAAATTATGTTAGCAGGACATATGGATGAAGTAGGGTTTATGGTAAAGCACATTTCTTCGGAGGGCTTTATAAGGTTTACAACTTTAGGTGGCTGGTGGGATCAGGTCCTTCTAAGTCAGAGGGTCGCAATAAAAACTAACAAAGGCGATGTAGTAGGTGTAATTGGCGCTAAGCCACCACACCTTCTCTCGCAAGAGGAACGCAATAAGGTCGTGACCAGAAAGAATATGTATATAGATATAGGAGCCACATCGGAAAAAGATGTTGAAAAAGCGGGTGTTCGGGTGGGAGATCCTATAGTTCCTGTAAGTAAATTCACGATATTAGCTAATCCTAAAACTTATATGTCCAAAGCCTTTGATGATCGAGTGGGATGCGCTGTTGTGATTTCAGCACTGAGTACTCTTGGCAAGAAGAGTCATCCCAACACACTATACGGAGTTGCAACAGTTCAGGAAGAGGTTGGAGTAAGAGGAGCAATCACAAGTGTGGACATGGTTGCTCCGGATATCGCAATTATCCTTGAGTCAGACATTGCTGGGGATGTGCCGGGAATAAAACCCGATGAATCTTCAACCAAATTTGCAGGAGGCCCATCTTTACTGCTATATGACGCCCGTATGATACCGAATCTTAAACTCAGGGATTTGGTTATAGATACTGCAAAGAAAAATAAAATCCCTCTTCAGTTCACAACTATGGAGGGAGGAGCAACCGACGGATCAGTTATTCATCTACATAAAAGCGGTGTACCCACTGTTGTTCTCGGAGTTCCTTCACGGCATATTCACAGTCACAATTCCATCATTCACAGAGAAGACTTCGACAGTACGGTTAAGCTTTTAAAAGCCGTTGTTCAAAAGTTAGATAAAAAAACGGTTCGGGATATTAAGTCGTTTCGTTAGTTCATCAGTAACCGCAAATAGCGTCTCTTCTTTGCATTTTTACAATCGATACTATATCGTGTCTCCATAAATTGCTGGTAAACTTAAGGGCACTTTGGAATCCATCAAAATCACTGGGGCAAGAGAGCATAACTTAAAAGATGTCTCACTTGCTATACCTAGAGGAAAGCTTGTCGTAATAACCGGAGTGAGCGGCTCTGGAAAGTCATCGCTTGCATTCGACACAATATTTGCAGAAGGGCAGAGAAGGTATATGGAATCCCTTTCTGCCTATGCAAGACAGTTTGTGGAAAAGATAGGTAAGCCCGATGTGGATTCGATTGAAGGACTTTCCCCCTCAATTTCCATAGACCAGAAAACATTTCAGAGAAACCCCCGATCGACCGTAGGCACAATAACTGAAATCTATGATTTTTTAAGACTCTTATTTGCCCGTATCGGAAAACCCTACTGTTCCGAGTGTGGGGTTGAGATATCCGCACAGAGTCTGGACAAGATGCTTGAGCGCATTTCAGGCTTAGGAAGTGGAGAAAAAATTTCTATCTACTCCCCGATTGTTCGGGGAAGAAAAGGAGAGTATCGCAAAGAGCTTGAAGAACTTAGATCAGAGGGCTATCTGAGAGTCAGAATTGATGGCATGCTCTACGACTTGGATGAAGAGATCAAAATAAATAAGCACAACAAACATACCATAGAGCTTCTTGTAGATGTGGCTGTGATTCGTTCAGAGAATATGGGGGAGAGAATTAGAGAGTCTTTACAAATTGCATTAAAACGTTCTGGTGGTGTTGCGGAAGTCGAGTCAGAAAAGGGTGAAACATTTACATTCAGCGATAAATTTGCGTGTCCAAAGTGTGGTATGAGTTATCCCGAAATATCCCCACGTCTGTTTTCTTTCAACAGCCCTTACGGTTCATGTCGTGTGTGCCATGGTATAGGGACAATGTCTTTCTGTGATCCTGAGTTTTTGATTGATCCTGAGCTTTCTATAGCAGATGGAGCAATTATCCCCTGGAGGAATTCAAGCTATTTTAAGCAGATGATAGAGAACGTTGCTGAATACTATGGGTTCAATATTACTATCCCTTTTAAGAAACTTCCGGCTAATATCAAGAAAATAATTGTACACGGATCCGGTGATGATGAGGTTATGTTTTATAAGGTGAGGAAAGGGAGAATGCTAAAATACTGGGACACCTATTCAGGGGTTTTGGGTATAACGTCTGAGTGGTTTAAAGAGACCGAATCTCCTGAGGTAAGAGAGAAACTCTCTCAGTATATGAGAACTACGGAATGCACCGACTGCAATGGATCCAGATTGAGGAAAGAAGCTCTATCTATTCTTATAGATAGGAAATCGATCCATGATATTGCTAAGATACCTGTAGATAAAGGGCTTAGTTTTTTTGAAGATCTTAGGCTTAAAGGCCGAGAAAAGGAGATAGGGGATAGAATAATTAAGGAAATTAAATCCCGACTCACATTTCTGAATAACGTAGGACTTAGCTATCTTACACTAGACCGCTCGGCGCCTACTCTATCAGGTGGGGAGGCCCAGAGGATTAGACTTGCTACTCAAGTCGGATCAAAACTAACAGGTATCACATACGTGCTCGACGAGCCCACAATTGGTCTTCATTCCAGGGATAATTTGAAGCTATTAGAGATCCTTAAATCCCTAAGAGACAGCGGGAACTCGATAATAGTTGTTGAACATGATGAGGATACGATTAGAAACGCGGATTTTGTAGTAGATATTGGCCCTGGTGCCGGGGAGAAGGGAGGGGAAATAGTTGCAGCAGGCGGTATCGACAAGTTAACCCAGAGCAAGAGGTCCCTTACTGGCGGTTACTTATCTGGCGATCTAAGTATAATCTTGCCGAAAAAGCGTAGAAAACACAAAGTTTTTATTTCTATAAAAGGTGCTTCTGAGCATAATTTAAAAAATATCAATGTTGATTTTCCTTTGGGGGTTTTCACATGCGTAACAGGAGTCTCCGGATCAGGTAAAAGCACACTTGTTATCGATACTTTATATAACGCTCTCAGCCATTCTCTCTATAAAAGCAAGGATTTAGTCGGCAAGCATAAGAAAATCACAGGTTATGGAGAAATTGATAAGGTATTAAATGTAGAGCAAAGCCCCATAGGCAGAACCCCTAGATCTAATCCGGCTACATACACGGGATTATTCTCTCCAATCAGAGAGCTTTTCGCTATGCTTCCGCAGGCCAATACCAGGGGATATAAACCCGGGAGGTTCAGCTTTAATGTAAGTGACGGAAGGTGTAGTGTGTGTTCGGGGAACGGGACGATGAAAATAGAGATGCATTTTCTACCTGATGTATACGTAACCTGTGAGAGGTGTGGAGGAAGTAGGTACAATTCGGAGACACTGGAGATTAAATATAACGGTAAAAGTATTGCGGATGTACTCGATATGACTGTGAGTGAAGCGCATGAGTTTTTCCAAAATATTCCTCATCTCAAGTCAAAGCTTGAGGTGCTTGAAGCAGTTGGGCTTGAATATATTAGATTGGGTCAAGCTGCTACGACACTTTCGGGAGGAGAGGCGCAGAGAATAAAACTTTCAAAAGAACTCTCCCGGCATGCTACCGGAAATACCTTGTACATACTTGATGAGCCTACAATCGGGCTTCACTTCGATGATGTACGGAAGCTTCTTCTGGTTATTCAGGAGCTTGCGAATAAGGGTAATACCGTAATTGTGATTGAGCATAATCTTGATGTGATAAAATGCGCAGATTATGTGATTGACATGGGTCCTGAGGGGGGAGAGGCCGGAGGACAGATTGTTGCTCAAGGAACACCTGAGAAAGTCTCAAAGGTTAAGAGTTCATATACCGGTGTGCTTTTGAAAAAGATATTAGCAAAGAATAAATCAAACAGTAAGGGACCCAATTAGTTGGATTTATTACAGTCAATAATCTTAGGAGCGGTTCAGGGTATTACCGAGTTCTTTCCGGTAAGCAGTACCGCTCACCTTGTTCTATTACCCTGGTTCTTCTCTTGGACAGACCAAGGGCTTCCTTTTAATGTAGCTCTCCATATGGGCAGTCTCATAGCAATTATCTATTATTTCTGGCGTGACTGGATTTTAATCATAAAAGAATTTCTTCAAAGTGTCCTTAAAGGAAGTTTTGAGGGGCGTCCGAATGGTAAAACAGGTTTATATCTAGTAATTGCAACAGTTCCTGGAGCATTAGCTGGTCTACTCTTTGAAGAATATGCGGCTGGGCTTCTTAGGCATCCTTTGTCAATTGCTTTTTCCCTTTCTTTTTTTGGTGTGATTCTTTATTTTTCAGACAGAGTATCCAAAAAAAACAAAACTGTCGGAGAGATGAACATCGTTGATTGCATCATAATCGGGCTTTCTCAGGCGCTTGCTATTATCCCAGGCGTTTCACGAGCGGGAATAACCATCACAGGGGCTATGTTTAGAAACTTAAACAGAGAAGAAGCTGCAAAATTTTCCTTTTTATTAGGAGCTCCTCTAATAGCGGGCGCAGGTGTGTTTGAGGCAAGGCACTTGGAGTACTCAGCCGTGACGAGTGTTCCCTTCATAGCAGGAGTTTTAGCATCTGCAGTTTTTGCTTTCCTAGCTATCAAATACCTTTTGAGGTTCGTGAGAAAATCAAGCTATACAGTATTTGTGATTTACCGATTAGGCTTAGCTGTTTTGATTGCGTTTATATATCTGACCAGATAACCAATCTTAAAAACTTCTTATCTACTTTTGATTGATATAGTATTTATAAACGAGAGGTTGCCAAAGTGATTGCACTAATTTCTGCGACATGGGATGAAATCACATTATTAAAAAGGGATGTACAAGTTACCGAAGAGGGGTCTAACGGTGACCTGGAATACAGGATTGGAGAGCTTTCCGGGCAGCCGATTCTTCTTGCAGTGGCTGGAGTAGGGATTAGGAGAGCGAGGACCGGGACCAGCTTTATTATTCAGAAATTTAAACCCCGTATTTTAATTTCTGCCGGTTTTGGGGGTGCGCTTAGTCCCGATCTCAAAGTCGGGGACATTGTTGTAGGCGAGTCGGTTATTAGTTTAAGGAAAGATGAGAAAAAGGAGCTCTTTAGCGATCTTCCTTTCTCAGAAATTGAATACAATAAAGGCGCTCTTCTTACGGAGAGCAGGTTTATAAACAAACCGGAAGAAAAGAAACGCCTGTTTAAAGCTTCAAACGCTTTAGTTGTAGATATGGAAACATGGGGAGTGGTAGAAGCTGCTGTGCAAAGTGGCATCCCCGTAGCATCAATCCGTTCCGTATCTGATGAATCGCACGAAGAACTTCCTAATATGGGAGCATTATACGGTAATAACGGTGAAGTCGATATTGATAAAGCGAGTGCTTATTTTTTGTCAGACCCGTCTTTGATTACTCCTTATTTCAAGTTCAGATTTAAGAACTCACCCAGAGCTTCTCAATCACTTAGCAAATTCCTTTCTTCCCTCATACCAAATCTTTAGCACAGGATTAAGATAAATATTCTTTACATCTATAGGTATCGGAGTAAGCTTTTTAATATGATATTTAAATTGATAAAAGTGCGTAATCTATATCTGTTTATATTGATCCTGGGTCTATTCTTTTCATTAACTAAAGCTTCCGTATCTGCCGTTCAGGCAAAGGACAGAAGCGATTATATAGTACTCCAGGCAATGGAAGATGAGCTTATGCGCTCACTGGAAAAACTTAAGCTTGAAGGCTACGAAACGCCCTATTTCATAAGTTATCAAATTAAAGACAACGAATACTATAGCATCAAGGGAAAGTATGGGGCGATAGCTTCTTCGGAGAATGACAGGATCAGGCGTCTTTTTGTGGATGTACGTGTAGGTAATTATGACTTCGATAATTCTATAAAGGGCAGATCAGGGGGCGGGGCCCCATTTCATGACGCATCAGATGTTCCGGTAGATAATGACCCTGACGCAATAAGAGCAGCTTTATGGCAAGCCACTGACCTAGCATATAAAGGGGCTCTAACCCAGTATTTCAATAAAAAAGCTAATAATGTGAGAGAGATAAAGGATACAAACTCCAAAAGTTTTACAAGGGAAAAAAGTCATAATTACTACGGACCTGAGCTTAATTTAACTTTTAATCCTGGAGAATGGAAAGATAAAATAAGGGAGATTTCATCAGTCTATAAAAATTATAAAGAGCTTACTAATGCTGATATTGTTATAACTGCTCAAAAAGAGACGGTCTATTTCATCAATACCGAAGGAACGAGCTACATAAGAGACGAAGTACTTTATTCAATAGACGCGCAAGTAACAACAAGGGCAGAAGACGGAAAGGTAATAAGTAATTATAGAAATCTGTACTATGTATCGCCCAAACAAATCCCGTCTGTGAAAGAAATAAAAGCTATTGTGAACGAGATGGTAGAGGAAACGCTTGTAATGAGAAGTGCCGAAGTACTCTCTCCTGTCAGTGTGCCTGCGTTGCTCGAGCCTGAAGCCGCGGGTGTGGTTTTTCATGAGGCCATAGGACACAGGCTTGAGGGTGAGAGACAGATCGATGATAGCGAAGGCCAGACCTTCAAAGAGAAAGTAGGGGAGGAAATCATACCTACTTTCCTTTCTATTATTGACGACCCTTCGATGAAAAACTTCAACGGTACTCATCTGATGGGATATTATCCGTTTGACGATCAGGGTGTACCGGGAGAAAGGGTGGTTTTAGTAGAGAAAGGCATTTTGAGGAATTTTCTCTTATCGAGAACTCCAGTTAACGGTTTTGAAAGATCAAACGGTCACGGCAGGGCTTCTTACGGTCGTGCGCCGATAGCTCGTATGAGTAATACCATTATTGAGTCGGATACCGAATATTCCAAAGAAAAGCTAAAAGAGTTACTTATTGAAGAAGTAAAGCGTCAAAACAAACCTTTTGGACTTTTGATAAAGAGAATGAAGGGAGGTGAGACGAATACTTCCTCTTACAATTTCCAGGCTTATAGGGCAACTCCGGTTGCAATCTACAAAGTTGACCCCAAAACAGGTGAGGAGACCCCTGTACGTGATGTAGAGATCGTAGGGACACCTTTAGTTTCAATTAATAAGATCATTGCCACCGGTGATGATTACTCGGTATTCAACGGTTTCTGCGGCGCAGAATCAGGATATATCCCGGTTTCGACAGTAGCCCCTAGTATTCTGGTCTCAGAGATAGAACTGCAGCGCAAATCCTCTAAAAAAGAGAAGCTTCCGCTATTACCCCCGCCCTTTTTTGAATAGAGTAAATAGTTGTATTCTAAGTTCCATTCAATAGATTAGATTAAGCCTGGAATTGATGCGGTTAATAGTCATAAATAGGTTTAAAAGGAGAGGGAATGTTTTATAATAGCCTAAACTGTAGAGCTGTATAAACATTGATGGAGGGTATTCACGGAAAAACTTTTAAGTGGTTTAATGGTTTTACTCTTGGCGACGATTGTTTCTGTAAGCGCCAATGCTGCGCCGGGTGATACCTTTGTGCAGGTATCGTTTGATTTACTCACTCCCTTTGATGAATGTTCTATTCTGAAAGTAGCCCCGGATGGCACATTGTCGGAGTTCGCCTCTTTTGAAGACATTACTGATCTGACAGGAGAACCAGATTGTGATTTTGACGACGTGGGTATGACAATAGCGGATAACGGAGACGTATATTTTTCTGAAGACGAATCCGATACTATAATAAAAGCCACCCCTGACGGAGTCCTTAGCACGTTCGTAACTGAGGCTCAGATTTTAGCTGTTACCGGTGCAGGAATTGTTGATCTGGATCACGCTATGGAAATAGGACCTGACGGGGACCTTTATTTTATTGATGAGTTTAGCAATACTTTATTAAAAGCCACGATTCCGGGTAGCGTTGTCAGTCTCGTGCTTTCGGAGGCTGAGATTCAAGCTGTTACTAATACAGAAAATGTAGATATTGATGCGGGTATGGCCTTTGACTGTGATGGGAATCTATATTTTGTAAATAATCCTGAAGGGCAGGAACTGGATAGTATACTTAGGCTTACTCCTTTGGGGAATCTTTCTATTTTTGTTGATGGACAGGAAATTATTGATGGAACTGGTTTCACTTCCGATATAGATTCGGGAGTAGCCTTTTTCGACTCCCTATTTATACAAGACGAGGGAGTCTGTGACTGTGTGATAGAAGTTACACTGGACGGAGGAGTCAGCGTTTTTGTCTCCGAAGGCCAAATCACTGCAGTAACACTTAACGGGGGTGCGGATCCGGTCCTGAAGATCCCAATGTGTTGAAGTCAAGTCCTAAAGGTACAAGTCTTTCATTATTTGTATCTACACAGCAACTCGAGGATTTTTACCAGTCGGTTGACTTTGATGAAATCGATCTAGAAGGGTCTATAGCTATTGAGGGTGTTGATCCATGCCCTGCGGAAATACCTACCCTATCCGAATGGGGATTGATTGCAATGGCTGCTATTTTGGGAATTGTTGGATTTATAGTGGCTAGAAGAAGAATGGTTAAAGCCTAAACACAGTTTAAACTTAAAATTATTAGAAAAATTGACAGAGCCCCTTTCTTATTAATGAGAAAGGGGCTTTTTTTTATTCTTATTTTGTAATCACAGCATTTATCATAGAGGAGACTTCTTAGAAATGTCGCCGAGGGCACAGTATTGGGAGACACCTCGACTCTTGAGGATTCCTCAGTTGTAAATCAGCTCAAGGAACAGTACGAGGATAAAGAAGGATAAAGGTTATTTATACTTAGGCGGGTAGTTGATTTTGTTCTACAGGATAGTTGCACTTGCGTTCGCTAAAGTTCTGAATGTCTTGTTTTATAGATGCTACAACAAAGCCAATCACAGTTGCATCATCTAAAAGCCCTACAGCTGGTATCATATCCGGTATTGCGTCAAATGGATTAACAAAATATATAAGCGCGCCCGTAGATAGCAGCAGAGTCATCCAAGGGACTTCGTTATAATCGCCCTTGGCCCAGGCTTTAAGCATTGCAAGAAGAACCGTAAGGTCACTTTGAATGGATAGTATCTTATTTTTACCGGAATGAATTTTTTTAGATGCCGTATCGACTAACCCATTAACATTCTTGCTGTTTTTCAGAATTCCGTTAGCTCGAATGAGCGCGGTTGTAGAAAACAGCTTCAGTATAGTTTTAGTCGACGCGAACATATTTCATTTAATGCCTGAAATAACTTATAAGCAATTAATTAGTGAAAGCTATGTTACATCTTTTAGGGATAGTCCATAATCTTTTAAGAGTGCCAGAAGACCCTTTTTATTAATTGTTCTTAAAGCCCGAGTTGAAATGCGAAGTCTTACACTGCGGTTTAGTTCAGGTATAAAAATCCTTTTCCATTGCAAATTAGGATTCTGACGGCGTTTTACTTTATTATTCGCATGCGAAACATGGTTTCCAAACAGTGGAGCTTTTCCTGTTATCATACATTTCTGTGCCATTAGTACCTCCTACTTAATACCGTAAAACAGGATATTAAGTATTCCACAAGAAAAAGATTTGTAAATATGAATCTAAAAAAAAGAACCGAACCACTAAACATTGCGTATAAGTATATTGTGTTTGATTGAGAAATAAAATGCTCATCTTTTAGGTCTTTTCTGAGGAAATAAATAAAGTAAATAATTGTTGTAAATAAAATTTGGTCTGTTACATCTTAAAATTGAGTAAATACACTTTACGGAGGTACGTAATTATGAAGAAAGGAGCAATTCTTTTCTTATTTGTTGCTTTAGCATTCGTCATGTTTTCTGCACCATCTTTTGCTGATAGCGTCGACAAGGCTACAGACGCAATGCAAGAGGGTCAGGGCGCTATGGATAAGGGGAAGGAGATGATGGATATGAAGGATGCAGAGGTTATGGAAGCTACTGTAACCTGTATCCAGGTCGATCAAGGCGGAACGCTTACAAGCTTGACCGAGTTTGAAGAGTGTACAGGTACGATGGTTATAGTTACAGCTGATAAATCCGCAGCGGTAGTTGCTCCCAAATCTAAGTCAAAAGCTATGAAGGGCGGTAAACAGACAGTTGCGGGAGAATTGGCAGGACATACCAGAGGCTATATACTCGCTTCCGCATCAGCATTGGATGACAAGGGAGCTTCACAGACAGTCGAGGGGACCATAGTTTGCCTTCTTCCTAACTATGAGGACGGCACGGTTCAGCCTATAGTTGCTACATCACCGTGTGGAGAACACGGCCAGCATCTTCATGTAGTTAGGACCAAAAGTGGTCAAGTATACGCGCTACATGGAACGGAAGACGCAATCAAGCAGTTGGAAGCTACTTCTGATAGAAAAAATGTTAGCCTCGAAGGTAAGATTCTTGGAGAACAGGGAGCCTGGGTTCTCTACGTTAACTAAGAATTTGATTTAAATAAAACTGCAAGGGGGGAGGTATAATACTCCCCCTTTCTTTAATCTCTCCTTTTATCCAATTACTTTATTTTGCTACAACGGTAACAGCCCGTTGAGTATTGTTGAAAGGTCCTTCTACCAAGTTCCCGTCTTTATCCAAAAGCTGAAGAGTTATTATATATTCGCCGCTAGTTAGTCCTGTAACGAATGCAGGTTTCCATTCTTTTATTGTAATTGAATGTTCTACAGCATCCGGTTCATTTTTGCGAATTGTATATTTGACCTGATATCCGTCACTAGGCTTCATATTAATTATATAGAAATCGAGCATGATCTTTTCTGCGTCCTTACCCTCATATTTCCCTTTCGGCCTGCTATATATAACAGTTGGCTTCGATTCATCAAGCATGAACTCCCCTTCTTTTTTACCAACATAGAAGTTCACAATATCAACGGAGTCTTTAGACTTAACACTTTCATGATAGGAGCGGCTGGGAAAAACAACAAGTGTATGAGGGCCTTCATCTAAGACCCCTATATCAAAAGGAACTCCCGCTTCATAATCCGCAAAGTAAGGGTCATTGTCCAATATTATATGTACGTGCTGCCCTTTTGCAGAGTTGGCAATTTCTTTGGCTCTTGAGGTATCGGTCTGTATGCCGAGCTCGTAGTTCTCAACCTCTACGACTACAGAGACATTATTGTCATCTAGCACATCCCCGTCTTCTAGAGATGTAAAGCGAGCCTTAGCCCCCGGGAACGCTGGGGATCTTTCTCCCACTTCAATTGTAACTTTTGGTTCTTTATTTTGAGAGTCAGTTGCAGAATCAGTTTCTTCCACAACATCGCCTTTGTCTTGTTTGCACCCAAGGCTTACTAGGACAACAAGGATAAAAATACTTAATAAAGGTAATATTACTCTTCTTTTCATTTTCTTTACTCCTTTTGAATTTGATCTACGTTATGTATTCTAAATTATCATATACTGTAATCCAATTAAAATTTCTTATACTAAATTAATAGATATGGAGACATAAATGATTAATGAGGAATTATTGAATATTATTGTGTGTCCTGAAACCAAGCAGGATTTGGTCATAGCGGAAAGTAATATTGTTGAGAAGATAAATACTTTGATTGAAAATGGAGAATTGCTAAATAGGTCTAAACAAAAAGTGACGGAGAAAATAGACGGCGGTCTTATCCAAAAAGATGATCGAAAGTATCTTTATCCGATCAGGGATGAAATACCGATTTTACTTATAGATGAGTCTATTGCGTTAGAAGGTGTTTTGTAGTTTGCAGTTTCTCAGGTGCTCTTACCAAAACTGAAATTACTGTGTTTTCTTCTTCTTTAAACTCAATGCTGATTAATCTCTCTTTTCCTTTTCACGCCGCACCTGACTTATTTTTCAATGATAAAATCTCATTTGCTATTGTGCAAGCCGCTTCATCCACTGTGAGTGAAATATCAAGATCAATGCCTTGTTTTTTCAGCTCCGAAAATAGAGATCCTAAAATAGGAGGTTCAATATGGCATTGCGAGAGCTTTTCTATTTGTGAAAATATTTCCTTAGGGGTTCCTTTGCCGACGATTTCCCCTCCCTCGGCGATTAGATACACGGTGTCTGCTATAAGTGGCACTGTGTTCATGTTGTGAGTTGAGAGTATTATCGCCGTACCGTTTTCCTTATTTACATTGTTTAGCAGATTTATGAGCTCTCTCCTGCATGTGGGGTCAATATGCTCAAAGGGCTCATCCAGGATTAATAGCTCGGGTTTGGTAACTAGAGCGCCCGCGATCCCTACTTTGGTTTTCTCTCCTCCGCTCATGTAGTGAGGGACTTTGTCTTTTAAATGTTCTATCTCTAGCTTTGCAAGTACATCATCAACCAGCTCGTCTATTTCTTCTTTTTTATAGCCATAGTTTCTAGGAGAAAAAGATACATCATCCCAAACCCTTGGGGCTATAATCTGAAGATCAACATTTTGTAGTAATACCCCTATCCGCTCTCTGACTTTCTCGTAGTCTTTGGCCGGGTCGATTCCAAGGACTTCAATATTTCCTTCCGACCTTTTTAATAAGCCCAAGAGAAGTGAAAGCAGAGTGGATTTTCCGCTTCCGTTAGGGCCGAGAATTACTACCCTCTCTCCCTTTTTGACGGTAAATTCCTGCCCATTAAAGATTAATGACGTGCCGTCGGGATATTTAAACTTTACATTGCTAACTTTTACCAATTCTTCCAAACTGCCACCTCAAGTATCAAATA
Source organism: Candidatus Dadabacteria bacterium (assembly GCA_004356555.1). Lineage (GTDB taxonomy): Bacteria > Desulfobacterota_D > UBA1144 > Nemesobacterales > UBA2774 > CR02bin9. The sequence continues at coordinate 3,339 of SMWY01000041.1, read as the reverse complement.
GCACATATATGGAGGAGATAACCAGTGCTACTGCCGAGAATACGAGAATGTAAACGCTGAATTCGAGAAGGCTTTTTTCAATGACAGCTCCGAGTGAAACTGCAAAAATTAAGATGCCGATTATAAGTGCAATTACATCATTTCGACTAATACTGGTTTTAGTGTTATCGCTTGAGATTTTTCCTCCATAACCTCTAACGTTCATTACTCCATAGAATTTTTCTGAGAAATCAAACCCCCTTACTAGAAGAAGTCCGATTCCAGAGGAAAAGTTTTTAACATTATTTATATATTTGCGGCGTGTAATCCCGCCCCTTACTTTTAAGCCTTTAATCAGATCATCGGTTAGTTCAAGCAAGATAAAAACGGATCTGTAGGTGACAAAGAGTCCCTCCGAAATTATTTTTGGTACTATCGGTCTTATGACATTGAAGATATCGGGATATGGAGTAGTAACGATTAAAATGACCATTGTAAGTGCCGCGGATAACGCCTTTAACATTATTACTCCTGCTCTTAACCAACTTCCGTTCCAGCTCGCAAGAGCGAATATGAGCGCGAATATCGCGGGATACGCTGCAATTGTTAGGATTTTAGTAACCGGCAGCTTAGTCCATACGGCTATTGTTACTAAGGCAATATAAATGCCAAGCAATAGATAAAAATCGTTTGTAATAATAATCGACGCTATAATCATTGCGGTGAATATTATTTTCCAAAAAGCTTTCGCTTTGTGCAGAAAGCTTTTTCCATGGTTTGCGTAATAGTCTATTATGGCAACATCCATAAATTTGCCCCTAAGCCCTTTCGGGCAAAATCAAATCCGGTCTCACACGTGATACATATTTTATGACAAAAGCAGTAATTATCCCTTCCAATATCCATCCTATCCCTAAGAGAATTAATATCGTTTTTGCGAAACTTTTTATATTTATTCCTTTTACAAGTTCATTTGGAACATTCCCTACATTTGCTGCTTCCGTCGGATGCTCTTCTTCAATTCCTATAACAATTTCAGGGTTAATTTGAGATACATATACAACACCTATTAATATTGACGTACTAAGAATTAAACTTATAACAGCGGCTAGGCCGGAAGACCACATTATTGAATCTCTTCCTATTAGAGCCATGAAAAGTTGAAACAGATAGAAACCTATAAATGCTTCTGTGCCAATGACTACTGTATTCAGACCCACTACAGTGATACCCCCGTGTCCGAACATCGCTATAATCAGATCGACGATAAATATTGAAATAAACGCCACAGCAGGTCCCAATATTATTCCGGCTACTACGCTGAGGTTGATATGATATGCAATCGGAATGATCGGGATTGTCATGCACACTATCATGAGCGCTGAAATAATGCCGATTAGTGGGATTTTCCTATTGAGCTTAGTATTCTTAATCCTATAGATTGAAAATGCTAGGATTAAAGCTATTACTATCCAACCGGCCATAACAAGCCACCCCGGCAGCACACCGTCTGGTATATGTAAATGAGACATCTCTTATTGCACCCCTTTTATGTTCACGTCTGGCATTCCTTACATTTCCCAAATAATTGTAGAAAATGATTCTGAATTAATATCCCAGTGTCTTTAGAAAGTTTTTTTGATAGATCTTCCATCGGGCAATCTGTATATTCGATGACTCTATTGCAGTCTGTGCAAACTATAGGGTGGCGATGTCCTTCAGGTGCTATTGCATAGCTATGACAGCCGTCTTCCAAATGTACCTTTACGACTAAATTAAGTTCAACTAGTGTTTCTAGCGACCTGTAAACCGTTGCAAGCCCGGTATCGGGAAGAAATCCCTTTACTTTCACATGGATCGTATTTATTGATAGGTATGCACGTGTATCCTGAAGGACTTTTAATACCGCTAGTCTTTGGGGGGTACACTTGAATCCCCTATCGTGAAATATACTCTTAATTTCCTTTGAAATTTCTACTGAAAGCAATTTACCCATCACCTTTGTTCTAATAATAGGGCCTTGCCCTAATTGAGAAAGTTTCTCAATTGTATATTGCAGAGTTATATCTGTCAAATACTATATTCGTGTTTTTCATCTCAGTATTTTGCAACAATATTCTTGCTTATTTGCTTATCTGGTATAATGTTGTAATCAGGAAATTGGCTGTATATATATCTGAAGTACATTGTTGCAGATAGATTGTTAATGAGGAAGGCATTTCCTAAATTAAACAACTTACTGTCGTTGCCGAAGAAACCTTTACTAATAACTAATGACAATTCCGGTAAATTGAAATTTCTAATAGAATCATATGCTCCATAATGGCGGTGTATGGTGGGAGTAATATAATACATGCTATCTTTTGAAGAATTAGGTTTATCCGAAGGGACGCTAAAAGTCCTTCGGAAAAAGGGTTTTGAAGTTCCCTCCCCTGTTCAGGAAGTCACAATTCCCGCAATACTAAATGGTGATAAAGATATAGTAGCTCAGGCCCAAACCGGTACGGGCAAAACAGCTGCTTTCGGACTTCCTTTTGTTGAACTTTTAGATGAACATGCCCACGCCGTACAAGCCCTGGTGCTAACACCTACTAGAGAGCTGGCTATACAGGTAGCTGAGGAGATCCATTCACTAAAGGGAAAGAAAAAATTAACTATAATTCCTATATACGGCGGTCAGTCTATTTCTCTTCAGCTGAGATCACTAAAAAAAGGCGTAGATATAGTAATTGGCACCCCAGGGAGAGTACTCGACCATATTAGTCGAGGAACTTTGAAGCTGGGAGAGATATCTCATCTTGTTTTAGATGAGGCTGATGAGATGCTGAACATGGGTTTTCTCGAAGACGTTAAAAAGATAATGAGTCATACCTCTACCAATAAAAGGACAATGCTCTTTTCAGCAACAATGCCAAAAGAGATTATGCAGATTGCCAGTGAGCATATGAGGGAGTTTGATGAATTTAAGGTTACAAAAGATCAGCTTACGGTACCCCAGACAGATCAGATTTATTTTGAGGTTTCAGCCTCAGATAAGTTTGAGGCGCTGTGCAGGATTATTGACATTGAAGAGGACTTTTTCGGTCTTGTTTTTTGCAGGACAAAGAAGGATGTTGATATGATTTCCAATCACTTAATTGAACGCGGATACGATGCGGATGCTCTGCATGGAGATATCTCTCAGCCTCAGAGAGAAAAAATACTAAACAAGTTTAAAAAGCATTTGATCAATATACTAGTGGCAACAGATGTGGCGGCAAGAGGAATAGACATTCATAACCTGACGCATGTCATTAATTTTGCCCTTCCGCAAGACGCTGAATCATATGTGCACAGGATTGGGCGTACTGGAAGAGCGGG
>SMWY01000040.1 GCA_004356555.1 Candidatus Dadabacteria bacterium | reverse complement strand
TGGCCGGCAACACGTACAGGCCTATCGGAGAAATAAACGACAAGCGGAACCCCTTTGAGTGTAAGTGTGTCTCCCTCAAACGTCCCTGACGCAGAAGCCAGCGTGAAGAGATACCGGGGGTTTTTAGAATCGTCGATTACATGCTCGGCAAATACCAAGCCGGGAAGGAGCGTTAGCATCACGGTAAATATTCCTACTATGGTTGAGAGTCTCATAGCTATCCCCTTCAAATAGTTTTGTATTCACTTCTTTAAATATTATAGCCGAGATTCTAAATACAAGTTGAAATTAAGCTCGGTTTAGGTTGGAATTATGACTAAAAGAAAGGGAGCCGAAGCTCCCCTAGTTATTTACAAATTGTAGTGTTGTTAAACTTTATGCAACCGCTTTCCTTCTTCGTATAGCCATAAATCCTACTATTCCCAAAATACCAGCCATTGCCATGAGAGCCCATTGGCTCAAAGTAGGTACAAGCACAGGTCCTGAGGGAAAGAAAACGAGATCCTGAGGGTTGCTGAGCCCCCCTACTCCGTCGGGAACAAGCACGGTAATGAAATCGCCTGTCCCACCGTCAAATAACAGTATATTCCCCTCTCCCGGGTCGAGCACGTTTGAGACATAAAGGTTACCGTTAGGGCCGAACACCATACCGTTAACATTTAGCAGTCCGCCTGATCCCGGTGTTACGAATACATCTATGAAAGCGCCTGTGTTTCTGTCAAAGCGCTGTATCGAGTCCTGAAATGATACATATAGATTACCGTCCGGGCCAAAGTCAAAGTCTCCCGGGAAATCGAGTCCCCCGCTCCCTGGCGTGACGAACTGATCCATAAACGCTCCCGTTGCGCCGCTATACCTGAGTATGGCGTCGTTCCCTACGCTGCCCGCGTAGAAGTTGCCGTCCGGGCCAAACTCGACGCCGCGAGGAAACTGAAGCCCGCCTGATCCTGGGATCACGAATTGGTCTACAGGTGCGCCGCTTAAACCGTTATACTGAAGCACAGCGTTGTTGCCGCTGCTGTTTACGAATAAATTGACGTTTGGGCCGCCGAATACGAGACTATTCGGGTTGTCGAGTCCGCCTGACCCTGGAGTGACGAAGGCATCTATAAAAGCGCCGGTAGTGCCGTCGTAGCGCAGGACCTCGGATGTGTCGGAATTTACAACATATAGCTCCTCGGTATAGGAATAATATGCTGAGACGAGTAATATTAAAACGGCCGATAATAGAGTTTTATGTATTCCCATCATTGACCCCTCCCGTATCCGTTATCTGAGTAATTATCCCTGTTGTCGTATCGAAGAGGTATATCTCAATGTTTCCCTCAGGGTTCCCGCCGCCTATGTTTGCATCGGAGTAAAAGGTAACACGCGTGCCGTCTGCGTTTTGATTGATAACAAGAAATGATGAAACGAGCAAAAGGGCTATAATGAAAAAGCCGAAAGCTTTTTTGGAATACTGTAAGTTTACTGATGCCATCTTCTCATCCTCCATAAGAAACAGATATTAAACTATATTTTATCATAAGTAGATTTATAATAATACCTTTTTATAGTCACTATTCAGTCAAGCAGCGTTTATGCAGCTTACTTCTGATAGCTTCTAAATGGAGAGCACATAATCATTTAATACTCTTTAGATTTGCCGGGGCGTATGTTGGTGTTAAAATCTAATCTCATGACTAAAGAAAACAGTGTGAAATTTACAATAGGACAAGTTATACATCATAAAATGTTTGACTACCGCGGAGTTGTTGTTGACATAGACCCGGTATTTAACAGTAGCGAAGAATGGTATGAAAAGGTAGCACTTTCAAGACCTCCAAAAGATAAACCCTGGTACCACGTTTTAGTGGACGGGGGCGTACATCAAACATACGTTGCTGAAAAAAACCTGGAAACCGATGAATCAGGAAAACCGATCAATCACCCGCTTGTGGGTGAATTTTTCAGTGGGATTAAGGACGGGATTTACGTTATGAGGCAAAGAAGCAACTGATCCTATTTATTGCTAGAGAAACCTAAGAGTGATACATTAGTAGTTCTAATGCGTTCCCAATCATAGAACTGCGCATTTCATTAGAAAGAAAAATGAGCTTAATAAAACCTAATCCATTTGTAGGAGATTTAGTACCATACGTACCAGGCAAGCCACTTGAGGAGCTTGAGCGTGAGATAGGGATTAAGGACGCTGTAAAAATCGCTTCTAACGAAAACCCGCTTGGCCCTTCTCCTCTTGCTGAAAAGGCGGTTAAAGAAGCAATTCATTCATTAAACCGCTATCCGGATGGGGATGCCTTCTATTTAAAGAAAAAGTTATCCTCAAAACTAGGTATTAGTGCCGAGACGCTTATATTCGGAAACGGATCTAATGATGTAATAGATATAGCTACAAGAACTTTTATGGAGCCTGGGGACGAGGCGATATTCGGAGAGTACGCATTTATTGTCTACCCGATCGTAGTGCAAGCTGTGGGCGCCAAAGGGGTAATCTCGCCAATGCCCAATTACACTCACGACTTAAGGGATATGTACTCAAGGATTACCGAGAAAACAAAGATCATATTCATAGCCAACCCAAATAATCCGACAGGTACTATGATAAAACGCGCTGAATTCGAATGGTTTTTAGAAAAAGTGCCTGAAGATATTTTAGTGCTAATGGATGAGGCATATTTTGAATACGTAGAGGATAAGGATTATCCTAATTCACTTGAGTACCAAAATAGTGGCAAGTCAATTTTGACCGTCAGGACGTTCTCTAAAATCTACGGACTTGCGGGCCTAAGGCTTGGATATGGAATAGCGGCTCAAGAAATTATATCAAATATGCAGCGTGTGCGTCAGCCTTTTAACGCGAATTCATTATCTCAGGTTGGCGCTATGGCAGCTCTTGATGACACAGGGCATATTGAGAAAACAAAGAATGTAAACCGTGAGGGGCTTATGTATGTAACGGAGGAGCTTGAGAAATTGGATATCTCTTATGCCCCGTCATATACAAATTTTGTGCTGATAGATGTTGGGGATAATCCGATACCTGTTTACAACTCCCTACTTAAAGAAGGGGTAATTGTGAGACCGGTTATGGGATATGGATTAAAAACGCACTTGAGAGTTACTATAGGGCTACCGGAAGAAAACGAAAAATTTATAAGAGGTATTAAAAAAGTATTGGGTAAATAAAACTATGCAATTTAACAAAATAACAATTATCGGGCTTGGTTTAATCGGCGGCTCGCTTGCCTGGGCTTTAAAGGAAACAGACGAGGTAGAAACCGTAGTCGGAATTGATCCCGATAAAGAATCCCTTGAGTACGCGCTAGGTAAAGGAATTATTGATAAAGGATATTCAGATATTAACGAAGGTGTCCCGGGCGCTGAGATTATTGTTATTTCAACCCATGTCGGGGTTATCGCAGATACTGCAAAGTCAATATTTCCAGTTGCTACGGAGAGCGCAATAATTACAGATGTAGGAAGCGTAAAGTCATCTATAGTAAAAGGGGTAGAAGCAGAACTGCCTGAGAATCTTCATTTTATTGGCGGGCATCCTATAGCCGGGACTGAAAACTCAGGTGTTCACTCTGCTGATTCAACACTATTTAAAGGGAGAAGGTGTATTTTAACTCCGACTCAAAAAACGGATTCACAAGCAAAAAGTAAAGTGAAATCAATGTGGGAGTTAGTTGGAAGCGAAGTACACGAGATGGATTCAGAAACTCACGATCATATCTTTGGCATAGTAAGTCACTTGCCGCATATAGTTGCCTACTCATTAATTAACACAGTACTTAGTGCTGAGGATTCAGAGAAGCTTTTAGAATTTGCGGGCGGGGGGCTTAAGGATTACACAAGAGTAGCGGCAAGCTCGCCAGAGATGTGGGGAGAGATATTTAAGGCCAATAAAAGTCATTTGCTAGACGCAATTTCGATGTTTAAGAACTCGCTCCGGGAAATTGAAGAGGCAATAGAGAGTGAGGATTTTGATACTTTAAAGAAAAAGCTTGATAAGGCGGCTAAAGCTAAACGCGGTTTATAAGAAGTTCAGAACTATGCCAAATTATATTCACTATAATATCTTTTCAACAATTACCACGGAGTATCGATAACAGTCTTCCCTGCACCGGAAACGCCTATTATTATAAAAATCATTATCAGGCTTGAGAGGATTTACAAAATTCTTCTTAGACTTTATTAACTACCCTAATTGACAACTACAAGCAGTAATGAACAATGTGACTAAAAGAATTGAAGCAACGGTTAAGTAATAGCGCATTCTTCTGACCTCGGTATATGGGATTATTTTTCTAAAGTAAATCAAACTATCAATAGAGTAAATGATCAAAGAAAAACGGTTCTATAAGAAACCCTCTTACAGCTCGACCAGATACGCAGAACTTGTATGCCGGCGGGTGCTACCCGACGGACAGTGTCCGGGACACATGTGTCCATTTTTCAATTTCTAATCAACTTAGAGGATTGCATTAGGATTGGAGTTTCAATCTGGCAGTAGAGGTACTTAGAACCTATATGGAAGCGGACACTGTCCGCCAAAAAAGGGAGCCCGAAGCTCCCTTTTTAATATTTATATTGAAATGTTGTTAGACTTTAAGCAGTTACTCTTCTTCTTCGGATAACCATAAATCCTACTATCCCCAAAATTGCTGCCATTGCTATGAGTCCCCATTGGGAAAGAGTGGGGATGGGCGCCGGGGAGGCAAGCACTATCTCACTTATGTTTCCAAAGCCGTTATCTCCCTCATCATCATTGGAATCAGCCGCGAAAATGGCATCTAAAACAAATGTTGAATCAATTAACACATTTGGAGGTATTCCGCCCACGCAGGGAGGAACTATTATGTCTAATAATAAGTCGCCAAAATTAGGAGTATACGGAAATGGTGTCTGAAATATCACAGGCAAGTCGAATGGACATGGATTAGTATTACAACCGGGTATAGTGCCAAAAATTAAATCACCTGCAAATACAGTAACCGCATCAGGTCCCGTATTCTCAGCGAATGTAGTACTGAGCGGGGGCGGATTTACATATGTTGACATTATAAAGGTTACGGGTGGACCAACTACAGGTCCAAACCCGGGACTGCCGTCAAACAGTCTTACATTGATACCGGTAATAAGGCCTCCATGCAAATCCTCTGCCGGAAATCGCACCTGTAAACGTGAACCATTTGGTAAATCAGCGCAATCAAATATGCTCGGAGAGCCGAAATCATTTTGGTTCTCAAACTCTGGTGGGACTATAGCGAAGTTTTGAAAGGCTGCAAAAACAGGTGGAATCGATCCTAAGGTTGCTAATAAAGTAAAAGTTATAACTGTAAGAATAATTTTTTTTAACACACAATCCTCCTTTTAGAGAGTAAGAACCCTAACGTACTACATTTAGATAATTTAGTCAATATATTTTATAGGTTCACTACTTATGAGACAAATAGGTGTATTGACTACCCAAAATAGTCAATAAACATGAAGTATGATTCTTGTAATAGTGCTATTCCTACTGAATCGGTGTGCGGTATCCAAGGGCTGAATGAAGGTAATTGTATCAAGTTTTTACTAGCTTATTTCTATTAGCCTCTTAATGGGGAGGAGTATAAGAGGTCAAATAATTAACGCTGGTTTCACTTCTTCTTAACACATTCTTAACATTGCTATGGTTTAATTCTACATCATATGATCTTAAAGGAGGCAGTAGAATGTTTAAAGGTGTATTAAAATTCAAAATAATTAAGGGCGGCCTGATTGCTTTAATTGTCACTTTGACTGCAGGTTTTGCTACTGCACTAGAACTGGTCAAGGTTGACGCAAATATTCCTTCATACACAAAAACAAGCGGTGTCTCCGGAAATATTAATAGTGTTGGATCAGATACGATGAACAACCTTATGGCACTTTGGTGTGAAGGATTCGCAAAAGAGTATCCAAATGTAAGGTGTCAGATTGAAGGCAAAGGTTCAAGTACCGCAGCGCCAGCATTAATTGAAGGTACGGCTCAATTCGGTCCTATGTCCCGTAAAATGAAAAACAAAGAAATAGACGAATTTGAAAAGGCATTTGGATATAAACCTACTGCAGTTCCTACATCTATTGACACTTTAGCAGTATTCGTTAATAAAGATAATCCGATTGAGTGCCTGACTATTGAACAGATAGACGCGGTTTTCTCTAGAAACAGAAAATGCGGCGGTGCTGAAGATATCGTAACCTGGGGACAGCTTGGTATTACTGACTCAGCCTGGGCTAACTTACCTATCAGTATGTATGGAAGAAACTCGGCTTCAGGAACCTATGGGTATTTTAAAAAGAAAGCACTTTGCAAAGGTGACTTTAAAGACACCGTAAAAGAACAGCCCGGATCAGCTTCAGTTGTTCAAGGTATCACAGAAGATAATGCCGGTATCGGATACAGCGGAATCGGGTATATCACTTCGGGCATCAAAGTTATAGAGCTTGCAAAAGAGCCCGGTAAATGCTCAGCTCCTACCCTTGAAAATGTTGTAAGCAAATCTTATCCGCTGGGCAGATATCTATACTTATACATTAACAATAAGCCTAATGAAGCGCTTGATCCTCTTCGTATTGAGTTCTTGAAATTTGTTCTTAGCAAAGAAGGCCAGGAAGTTGTAGTAAAAGATGGCTATTTCCCTCTTCCGGCTGATGTGGATGCTGACGTAATGAATATAATAGGAGCTAAATAGATAAAGTATCAAAACAACTTTACGCTCAATCCGAAAGCCCTAATTAATGACTGCACAAACAAGACTTAAGAGAAAAGACACCCAACAAACTTCCTCCGGATTAAGAAAGAGGAAGCTTGTTGATTTTATAGCTACAAGCGTTGTAACCACAGGCGGGATAGGCATAATTTTGAGCATACTCGCCATCCTTGTGTTTATCGGTATTCAATCAGTCCCACTTTTCCAGGGTGTAAAATCAGAGCTTGTAAGCTCATTTATAATAAAAGAATCTCCGGAACTTTCTTCTTATTCCTTAGACAGCCCTGATAAGGCAAGTTTTCCCTTTATTGCTACAGGGGTTGAAGAATATAGGGAAATAGGCTTCATAGTAACCCGAGATGGAATAGTAACCTTTCTCTCACTCAAAGACGGTAAGACAATTAAAAAAGTTCCGTTAACAAAATTGGACGGCAGTAAAATCACCTCCAGTTTTGTCTCTGTAAACAACAAATTATATAGCTTCGGCACTGATGACGGTTTTATACTCCCGGTCAGAATGAATTATAAAATAGACTTTGTAGGAGATAAAAGAGTAATAACTCCAAAAATTACAGAAGGTGATCTATTTAAACTAGGTGATGCGCCGCTAATTAAAATTGCCTACGAAGAGTCTGAAGAAGAAGGCGGATCAGCGGCAGCGGCTTACACATCTGGGGGAGAGCTTTTATTTGTTACGCTTGTTGAACCGGAGGACGATTTTGGTGACAGTGAACCCGAGCATTTAGCTTATAACTTCACCGAAGAGCTTCATGGAAACACGGTTACAGCTATTGAGCTAGATCAGTCTCTTGAGAACCTATTTGTAGGAACAAAAAACGGGAAAATATACCATTGGGATTTAAGCGATAAAAAAAGCCCTGAGTTTCTGCGCGCTATAGACGCTACCGAAAGTCCGGATACCGCAATCACGGCACTCGCATTCTTACTAGGGGACCGCTCTCTATTAGTTGGTGATGAGGCAGGTAATGTCTCAGTTTGGTTTGAAGTTCCTGATAAATTATCCCCAACCGGAGATGTGCTAACTAGGATTCATCAACTTTCACCTTTTGAATTACCCGTGACCAACATCACCGCATCCGCAAGAGATAGAGGGTTCATAGCATCAGATAAGGGCGGAAACATTAATCTTTATCATGCTACATCCGCTCAAAAACTAAAAGAATTAAAAGCAGACGGATCTTCCATAGAAAAACTGACTTTTGCCCCTAAAGCAAACGGAATAGTGGCAATAGACAAAGAAGGAAAAATGTATAACTGGAGTGTAGACAATCCGCACCCTGAAACAAATTTAAAGACGCTCTTTGGAAAAGTTTGGTACGAAGGTTACCAAAAACCTGAGTATGTGTGGCAGTCGACAGGGGGAACTGACGAATTTGAGCCCAAATTGAGCTTAACACCCCTTGCATTCGGAACAATAAAGGGAGCCATATACGCACTATTTTTTGCAATACCCATATCCATTTTCGGCGCAATATGCGTCTCTCAATTCATGCACCCCTCTTTTAGAAATACTATTAAACCAGTCATAGAAACAATGGCGGCGCTGCCAACTGTTGTTTTAGGATTTTTAGCGGGTCTGTGGTTGGCCCCAATTATAGAAAAAATAATCCCGGCTGTTTTTACTGTACCGATAGTACTGACGATATTTACTCTCATAAGTGTATTTATATGGCACTACGTTCCAAGGGGAATAAAGGGCAGATTTAAAATTGGATCTGAGCTCTTTTTACTCTTGCCGGTCATCATTTTAGGCATTCTAGTTTCGCTTTGGCTAAATCAACCGATTGAAAGCGCTATGTTTGGAGGTGATTACAAAGAATGGTTTTATACCGTGCTTGGTCTGCAGTATGATCAGAGAAACTCCTTAATCGTAGGTTTTGTAATGGGCTTTGCGGTTATTCCTATTATCTTCACAATATCAGAAGACGCTTTATCAAGCGTGCCTAAACACCTGACAGCGGGATCTCTGGCACTGGGTGCAAACCGCTGGCAGACCGCAATGAGAGTAGTACTTCCGACAGCGAGCCCGGGAATATCCTCTGCGGTCATGATAGGACTTGGAAGAGCAATAGGGGAGACAATGATTGTACTTATGGCCACAGGTAACACCCCCATTCTAGACTGGAGCATCTTTAACGGCTTTAGAGCATTATCTGCAAATATAGCAGTAGAAATACCTGAAGCCCCCGAGGGCGGTACGCTTTACAGAGTACTTTTCCTCTCGGCACTACTGCTGTTCTTCTTCACATTTTTTATCAATACCATTGCGGAAATAGTTAGACACAGACTCAGAAAAAAATATGGACAATTATAAATGAATAAATTCTGGAAAAGCGGGGACCTTTTTGTATGGCTAACCGGTGCAGCCCTGATGTTCAGCCTTCTAATGATTGCTGGCTTGATGTATCTAATCCTGGCTAAAGGGCTTGGATTTTTCTGGCCGAGCGATGTAGCTGAACTCGATCTACAAAATGGGAGTAAATTGATGGGTGAAATTATCGCCCAAGAGAAAGTGCCGTCCAAAGGAGAAGGAATTCCCGATGAATACAGAACGCAGCTTAAAATAGGAAATAGAGATCTATACGGTCTTGACTTCAGATGGGTAGATGACGAAGAGATAGAAAGCATAAGCTATCCCAAATATGCTGTGGTGCTTGAAAGGCAGGAATGGGGAAATATGTACGGTTTTATTAAGGAAATTACTGAGAACCGACAAGTAATTTCTCAGGGCAATGAAGCATCATGGCCGGTTCTTGAATCTCTCATGCCTGTATATGCGAAGATTGAAGCGGAGATAAAAGCTATAGAGAAGGGAGATATTGGTGGAATCAACCGCCAAATTGAAAGTTACAGGTTGAAAATCCGGGGGCTTGAGCTCAAGGGTGGAGATAACCAGGCTCAAACTCAGGAATATGAATCTAAGATAAAAGAAGAAGAGGAAAAATACAAAGTTGAAGAAAAAAAATTATCTGTCCTCTATAAAGAATTTAATAAGGACAAGATAGTTATGGTCTCCGTAGACGGAAGAGAAAAAGAGATGTCAATCGGTAATATAGTCAGGGCTTTTAGGCCCAATTCAATGAACTGGTTTCAGAAAGCCTCTCTCTATACATCAAGAGCATGGGGGTTTGTATCAGAATATCCAAGGGAAGCGAACACAGAAGGCGGAGTGTTCCCGGCAATATTCGGAACTGTACTTATGGTTATACTTATGAGTATTGTAGTTCTTCCTTTTGGAGTGCTTGCCGCTTTATATCTGAGCGAATATGCGAAACAGGGAACTTTAGTAAGATTCATAAGGATTTGCGTTAATAATCTAGCAGGTGTTCCTTCTATAGTATTTGGTATATTTGCAGTAGGTTTCTTTATATATGGTCTAGGGCACACAATCGATAGCTTTTTCTACCAAGAAGCTCTTCCTAACCCGACATTTGGAACGGGGGGTATTCTGTGGGCATCACTTACACTGGCACTTCTTACCGTTCCGGTTGTAATCGTAGCAACCGAAGAAGGTCTGGCGGCCGTACCTAGTGAGATCAGACACGGCTCCATTGCACTAGGAGCAACGAAATTTGAAACAACCTGGAAAATTGTAATTCCAAGCGCCATGCCGTCAATACTGACAGGGTTAATATTAGCTATAGCGAGGGCAACAGGAGAGGTTGCTCCCCTTATGATTACCGGGGTTGTAAAACTGGCCCCTCAACTCCCTGTAGACGGCTATTTCCCATATGTTCATCTGGAAAGAAAATTCATGCACCTGGGATTCCATATTTATGACGTCGGGTTCCAGTCACCAAATGTTGAAGCTGCAAAGCCCATGGTTTTCACAACAGCACTGCTCTTAATATTAATTGTTATTGTATTAAATTTGACAGCGATAATTATTAGAAACCGCCTTAAGAAGAAATATACTACCTCGGCTGTTTAATAGATGTTATCATTTTTATGATTCCATAAGGGAATCATTTAGGAGGTTAGAATAAATTGGTTGCCGAAAATGTAGAGCATATAACGAAAAATGGAATAGAGAACAAGACAGATACAAATATTATGGACGAACAAAAGGCTACTATACAAAAGTTTAAAGTTCCAGACCCAATCGTTAAAGTAAATGGCGTGAATCTCTATTACGGAACTAACCAAGCTTTAAAGAATATCTGTATAGATATTTCTAAGAATAAAACCACTGCATTTATAGGACCTTCAGGCTGTGGTAAATCTACATTGCTCCGATGCTTTAATCGATTAAATGATTTGGTTGACTCCGCAAGAGTAGAAGGTGAGATTTTGATAGATGGGGATGATATTTATGATCCTAGCGTAGATATTACAGAACTCAGGAAAAGGGTCGGCATGGTTTTCCAAAAATCAAACCCCTTTCCTAAATCAATCTATGAAAACGTTGCATACGGAGCAAGGATATCAGGTGAGAAGAGGAAATCGGCCTTAGATGAGATTGTAGAGGAAAGCTTAAAGGGAGCAGCTCTCTGGGATGAGGTTCGCGATAGACTAAATGAAAGTGCGCTTGGACTGTCAGGCGGTCAAATGCAGAGACTATGTATAGCAAGAGCTATAGCGGTCGAACCTGAAGTCCTCCTAATGGACGAACCGTGTTCTGCACTTGATCCTATAGCAACAGGAAAAATTGAAGATCTCATTACGGAACTCAAGGAAGATTATACAATTGTAATTGTGACTCATAACATGCAGCAGGCTTCAAGAGTGTCAGACTATACAGCATTCATGTATCTCGGAGAGATTGTTGAATACGACACAACTGAAACCATATTCCTCAATCCTAAAAATAAACAAACTGAAGATTACGTATCCGGGAAATTTGGATAAAGGTTATGTCTGATAAAGAAAAGAGAAGAGTGCTGTTTCTTTGTACCCATAATTCCGCAAGGTCACAAATGGCCGAGGGGATATTGAGAAATCTTTATGGCGATAAGTTCGAAGTGTTTAGCGCAGGTACTGAACCCTCTAGAGTTAATCCATACGCAATGGGAGCTATGCAAGAAATTGGTATTGATATATCTGAGAACACCTCGAAAAGTATAGAAGGTTTCCAGGGAATGAACATCGACTATGTGGTGACCGTTTGCGATCGTGCTAAAGAATCCTGCTCTACTTTCCCCGGAGCCAAGCACAACATACACAAAGGATTCATAGACCCTTCAAAGTTCGGGGGCAAAGATGAGGAGATACTCCTTGGCTTTAGACAAATTAGAGATGAAATAAGAAGCTGGATACAAAAAGAATTTGAAAATATATAACCGTTTTTTATAAGTCAATAATGGCCATCATTTAGGAGAAATAATATGATTAGGTTAGAAGAGGAAATAAATAAGTTAAAAAAAATGCTCTTTGAAATGGCATCTTCCGCAGAGGAAATGATTGCAAAGAGTATCAAGGCACTTCAAGAGAATAATATGATTCTCGCTGAAGAAATAATAAAAAGTGACGATAAAGTTAATGAGATGGAAATTGAAATTGATAACCAATGTATAAGGATTCTAGCGCTATTTCATCCCGAGGCTGAGGATTTAAGAACAGTTACTATGATAATGAAAATAAATAACGATTTGGAAAGAATTGGGGACCACGCTGTGAACATTGCAGAGAAGGTAATATATTTGGCGGATAAGCCGCCCGTAAAACCTCTTATAGACATCCCAAAAATGGCCGAGAAGGCAATTGAGATGCTTCAGGAAAGTCTGGATTCTTTTGTGAACAAGGATGCCGAACTTGCAATACAAGTATGTAAAAAAGATGACGAAGTTGATGCACTTGAACCTCAGATAGTACGAGAACTTATTACTTATATGATATCAGACCCTCAAACAATTGACCGGGCTCTTACACTAATTTTTATTGCTAGAGCACTTGAAAGGGTTGCCGATCTAGCAACAAATATAGCGGAAGATACATACTACATAGCTAGTGGAAAAATCCTAAAACACCACTCATTACGTGAGAATAAGTAAATAGATATTAATCATCTGCCATAAATGAACCGGCGTTCCCTTAACAATTGTTATTAACTAATGGCCATGTTGTTATTCTATAAGACCTAGTTGAACTGCAATCAGGCCTCTCTTTGTTCCATAAACTTAAATTGTTGTATGAATGCGCTTGAAAACATAGTGCAGACAGATAAACTCTTGCCTTTGGGATTAAAAGAAAATATGCAATTAAAAGAACTTTATCAATCTGGAAAAGAATATCTCGACCGCAATTCAATCGAGACCCCGTCACTAGAAGCCTCTCTATTGCTATCAGAGACGGCTGTTATAGATAATATGTCTGAAATTTATGCTTTTCCTGAAAAAGAAATTGATCAAAATACTGTAAGCGAGTTTCAAGGACTTATTAATAGAAGAATTAAGAGAGAGCCCTTAGCTTATATTACGGGTGAAAAGGAGTTTTATTCAAGACCCTTTAAAGTAAACCCAAGTGTGCTAATTCCAAGACCTGAAACTGAGATATTGGTTGAAGAAACTCTAGGCTTAGCAAAACTTGTAAGCACTCCTTTAATTCTCGATATCGGCACCGGCAGCGGATGCATTGCTATAACACTTGCTTGTGAATATAAAAACGCCAGGGTACTGGCAGCGGATATCTCTCTGGAAGCACTGTCTATTGCGAAAGAAAATACCACTAGGCACCAAGTAAGCCATAGAATCTGTTTAGTTAGAGGGGATTTATTAAGCTCATTTAAATACAATACATTCGACATTATAGTATCTAATCCGCCTTATATATCGGGGGTGGAATTTGATCAATTGGAACCCGACGTAAAAGAATTTGAACCTAGATCCTCTCTCCTGGGGGGAGAAGACGGCTTATACTTCATAAGAAAAATAATCTCAGATTCCACAACTACTCTAAAAGACGGTGGATGGTGCTTGCTTGAAATAGGTTTGGGGCAGAAAGAAAGCGCAAAAACTTTATTTGAAGAGTACGGTTATACTGAAATTTCATCAACGAATGATTTAAACGGAATAGAGAGAGTAATAAAAGCTAAATGGAAAAAATAATAATAGAAGGCGGCAGGAGACTTGAAGGGGAAGTCATGGTAAGCGGTGCCAAGAACGCTGTTTTGCCATTGATGGCCGCCTGCATATTAACAGAGGGTAAAAATACAATTACCAATGTCCCTGATCTGGCAGATGTAAGAACCATGGTAAAACTGCTTGAGATTCTGGGAGCAGAGATAGAGTTTGAAAACGGCGTTCTCAGGATTGATGCAACAAACTTAGATACATGGGAAGCACCTTACGATCTTGTTAAGACGATGCGGGCGTCAGTTTTAGTACTTGGACCGCTGACGGCCAGATTCGGTAGGTCGAGGGTTTCATTGCCCGGAGGATGCGCAATAGGGGAAAGGCCGATTGATCAGCATCTTAAGGGACTTTCGATTCTAGGTGCCAAAATTGAAATTGAAGAAGGTTACGTAGAAACGATTGCTGGAAAACTCACAGGCGGAGTAATTCCGTTTGATGTTTCAACCGTAACCGGAACAGAAAACTTAATTCTAGCCTCCGTACTTGCTGAGGGAGAAACTGTAATACTAAATGCGGCATGCGAGCCCGAGGTTACGGACCTGGCAAATTTTCTTATAGAAATGGGAGCCGATATTAAAGGCGCAGGCACTGACATAATAACCATTAAGGGGGTCAAGAAACTGACCCCAATAAAAGAATATGAGGTTATGCCCGATAGGATCGAGGCCGGGACATTTTTGATTGCCTCTGTATTAACCAAGGGCGATATACTGGTAAAAAATTGCCGATTTGAAAATATGGGAGCACTAATCGGAAAGTTAATAGAGACTGGCGCAGAGGTGTCCCGTGAAAACGGTGGAATAAGGATCAAGGGTAATGGAGAGATAAAAAGCGTTGATTTTACAACCCTGCCATATCCCGGTTTTCCGACTGATATGCAAGCCCAAATGATGACTCTGATGAGTGTAGCTGAAGGACTTAGCATTATTACAGAAACTATATTCCCCCAAAGATTTTTACATGCCGGGGAACTTAGAAGAATGGGGGCCGATATCAAGCTTGTTGGGAACAGCGCTGTTGTACGGGGAGTGCCTAGCCTAAGCGGAGCCCCGACTATGGCAAGCGACCTTAGAGCCAGTGCATCACTAGTTTTAGCTGGGCTCGCAGGTAAAGGTGAAACCCAGGTTTCTCGGCTATATCATTTGGACAGGGGATATGAAAGACTGGACAGGAAACTGGAAAATCTAGGAGCGAGAATTTGGAGGGAGAAGGAATGATTACAATTGCTATTGCACGGGGCAGATTATTAGATGAAGCGGGGGCTCTTTTAATTAAGGCCGGATATGCTGTGAACAATATTTTAAAGGATTCAAGAAAACTTATCTTTGAATATCCTAAGCTAAACCTGAAATTCCTTATCATACGTCCTACCGATATTCCTTCTTACGTGGAATACGGGGCTGCAGACTGCGGTATTGTGGGAAAAGATACACTAATAGAAGAAAAACATGATTTATACGAACCGCTGGATCTGAGAATAGGTAAATGCAAATTAGTAGTAGCCGCCCCAAAGGGTTTTGACTTCTCATCAAACAAATCGCTCAGAGTTGCAACAAAATATCCCAAGACGTCATACGAACATTTTACCAGACTGGGCGTAGGGGCTGAAATAATTAAACTCTATGGATCAGTAGAACTTGCGCCCCTAGTTGGGCTTTCAGACGTTATAGTGGATTTAACCGCTTCTGGAGAAACCTTAAGGAAGAATAACCTTGTTGAATTCGAAACCATCACTGATATTACGGCAAGACTCGTAGTAAACAGGGTCAGCATGAAGGTAAAATCTAAAGAAATCAAAGAACTCATTGAAAGACTCAAAAAGGTTAGAAAAAAATAGCCTTAGTATATAGTAATAACTTTTTGTATCACGATTTGGTAAAAAGAAAAACCGGCAATACTTTACAGTTTTTATGTATTTCACCTTAATTAGTCCGAATAACTAAAAAAATTCCGATAAAGAGCCAAGTATTCTTTGAAAAAAAGACAAGTATTTGCTAAACTTAGTTCTAATCAATAAATAAGCCGCTCTATTTGGTTCTTCTAAATCTAAATTCTTTCACCGGTCGTATATAAACTAAAGCTACCGGAGGTTAAGATGGCAACTAATACAAAAGCTTCAGAAAACAACAATAACGACAAGACACTTTCAGCAGAGTCACTAACCCAATTTTACAAAACAGTAAGAGAATTTTCGCACACTCTTGCAGAGCCGCTTCAGATAGAAGATTATGTTATTCAGTCTATGCCTGACGTAAGCCCGACCAAATGGCACCTTGCACACACAAGCTGGTTTTTTGAAACTTTTGTACTGTCAAAAGCGATCCCGGAATATAAGTCCCCAAATCCTCAGTACGCATATCTTTTTAATTCCTACTATGTCCAGGCGGGGGGAAGGCACTTGCGTCCTAAAAGGGGCTTAATATCAAGACCGACCGTGGAAGAAACTTATCACTACCGTAACCACGTCGATGAAAGCATGCTGCAATTTATGGAAAATGCCAACAAAAAAGAATGGAATGAACTCTCATCAGTAATAGAAATAGGGATTCATCACGAACAGCAGCATCAAGAATTAATAGTTACTGATATCAAACATGTATTATCTGAGAACCCGCTGAACCCGGAGTATATTAATAAACAAAATAAAGGGCGGAGCTCCCACAAACCAGAAGATATAGTTTGGGTGTCTTTTGAAGGGGGGGTTTCGATTATAGGACATGAAGATGGGGAATTTGGCTACGACAATGAATATCCTTCACACAAAGTCTATTTAAACCCCTATAAGCTCGGCTCCCGCTTGGTAACAAACGCTGAATATCTGGAATTTATAAAGGACGGGGGCTACGAAACACCTGAGGTATGGCTTTCAGAGGGCTGGGTCGCAGTGGAGACAAATAATTGGAAAGCACCTCTATATTGGCAGCAAAGCAGTGATGAATGGATGCAGTTTACTCTTGCAGGACTCCGCAAAGTCGAGCCTGATGAACCACTTACGCATGTATCCTATTTTGAAGCCGACGCATATGCTAGATGGGCGGGTTCAAGACTTCCAACCGAGGCTGAATGGGAAGTTGCTGCAGCAAGTGTTCCGATAGAGGGCAATTTTGTTGACAACATGAATTTCCATCCGACACCTTTAAAAAAATCTAATGGACACCCTCTTAAACAAATGTTCGGAGATGTCTGGGAATGGACACAAAGCGCATACTCTTCTTATCCTGGCTTCAAAACACTTCCCGGAGCTCTTGGTGAATACAATGGTAAATTTATGTGCAATCAAATGGTTCTTAGGGGCGGATCATGCGCAACATCAAAATCACATATCCGAAAAACATATAGAAACTTTTTCCCCACAGATGCTAGATGGCAGTTTATGGGAATAAGGCTCGCTAAAGACGGGGGTTAACATATAGAGCATTCGATTATACAAAATTCTAATGAATAGAAACCTGAGTAGATTAAAAAAATTTGAGCCCGAAAAAGAGGGCCTTTTAGAAGAAATTCTTAAAGGTTTTAACAAACCTCAGAAAGAACTTCCAAGCAAACTCTTTTATGATGAAAGAGGCTCTGCCCTTTTTGATGAGATATCTGAACTGGATGAATACTATCTCACAAGAACTGAAACCTCGATCATGTTAGACAATATCGAGAATATTTGCTCTGTGCTCGGAAAAAACTGTCTATTGATAGAACTCGGGAGCGGGAGCAGCAGGAAAATCAGGCTTTTACTCTCCGGCCTGCAGGACCCGGCAGGATATGTACCGATCGATATATCAGAAGAATATCTAATCACATCAGTGAATGCCCTTGCAAGTGATTATCCAAGCCTAAGAATATTTCCTGTTTACGCTGATTATACTCAGCCATTTAGCCTTCCTATATTTGAGTTCACACACTCTAAAAAAGTAGTCTATTACCCAGGTTCAACAATCGGAAACTTTAACTCGGCCTACGCCTCTGGGTTCTTAAGTAGGATTGCGAATCGTATAGGAAAGGGAAACGGGCTATTAATTGGTATTGACCTTAAAAAAGATAAGAAGATTTTAGAAGATGCTTATAACGATCAAAAAGGAGTCACCGCTGAATTTAATTTAAACATACTTCAAAGACTAAACCGTGAACTTGGAACTGACTTTAATATAGATGAGTGGAAACACCTCGCATTTTACAATAGTGATGAAGGGAGAATCGAAATGCACCTCCAAAGTCTTAAAGACCAGAATGTGCAAGTAAACGGATCCCTTACCACCTTTGCAAAGAACGAGACTATACTGACTGAATACTCTTACAAATATAGCGTGGAAGATTTTAAGGACCTTATCTCTGACTCGTACAATTTAGAGAAAGTTTGGACGGATAAAGAGAATAAATTCGGCATCCTATATTTCACAGTCGTATAATTATAATGAATAGAAAACGAATCGAACCCGGCCCGGGTCAGGAATCAGTTTGGGATTATCCAAGACCCCCTATAGTAGAAGATACAGAGAAACATATAGAAGTCTTTTTTAATGACTTATTAATAGCGGATTCTACAAATACAAAAAGAGTCCTTGAAACATCCAGCCCCCCAGTCTATTACATTCCCACTGAGGATATAGAAATGAAATATTTCTTAAAAACTGACAAACACTCACTTTGCGAATGGAAAGGGGTGGCTTCCTACTACACAATAAAGGTTCATGATAAAGCAGCTCTAAATGCTGCATGGTATTATCCCAAGCCTACCCCCTCCTATGAATCTATTAAAAATTATATAGCTATTTACCCTCAGAGAATGGACGCCTGCTTTGTAGACGGGGAAGTAGCTCAGTCTCAAGCTGGTGTGTTCTACGGGGGCTGGATTACTAGCAATATCGTAGGACCAATTAAAGGGGAGCCGGGTACAGAGGACTGGTAGTATTAAGGCAACACTGGAAACTATATTTCTGTTATACTAACCTTCTATAAGCATCTTATAGTAAAAACTAATACTAGGTGAAGAAAAATCAAAGAAAAATCCCCATACCCTAAGCAAAATATACAGAACTTTGATCTGGCAAACACTCTAAGATATCTGTACGAGAAATTCAACGAATGTTATGAAGCTTCATACAAGGGGAGTAATTATGAGGAGAGAGACGAGTACCGTCAGGTAATTAAATCTGCTAAAGAACTTACATTAAAATCAGAGAGTAATAAGCCTGAAACATATGCTCTTATTGCCTACATGCTTCTTCGAGCGTCCAGACTTAGAGCCATAATCAACAACATTGCAGAAACCCCGGACTTAAAAAACCAGAACCGCTCCCTTTGGGACAAGCGAATGATTGAAGGGGGGCTTAGGTATCTCAAAAAGTCAGCCGGCGGACGTAGGGTAACGGAATACCACCTCAGAGCTGGTATTTGCGCCTGCCATTCACTGGCAAAAGATTATAAATCCACTGATTGGGAAAAAATCCTTTCCCTCTATGACCAGTACTTAGAGATCAATGATTCTCTTGGGATAGTACTTGAAAGGGCACTTGTAATTTCAGATATCAAAGGACCAAAAGCGGCTATAGATGACCTCTTGAGAATTGATACCCATAATAAGGTTAACTTAAGCAAAGCGTTAAATTTAACCTTGGCTGAACTCCATATGAAGCTTCTTGAATATGAAAAAGCAATCGAGTATCTATCAAAACCTTATGAGCTAACTAATAATGATAAAGAGAAATCTATGTATCTAAGTAAGATTGAGTTCTGTAAGCGGCAATTAGAGCTTACAAAGAAGTACAATCTGGTTCTATAATTCTAAAAATAGTAGAACAGCCATGATAAATCTATTAAACCAGCTGCAGTGCTTGCTCTATTAGTACAGGGATTGTTTGATTTATCAGAGAGGGTCTTTGTTCCTAAGGGTCTCAGGTTAGAAGAAGAAAAAATTTAAAGATTATTTTGAATTGTGTCAAAATCCAGTGACAATTTGACACCTCTGATTTTGCCGCCCACTCTTTTTAATCTCTTATCTTCATTCCCGGCAATAAACCATAATTCAAAATTTAGATTACCTTTATTAGCACTCCCATCTGAATCTTCTAAATAATATAAATACGAGAGTTTCGAATTTTCACCTAAATCTTCAACCTCATATGGCACACCCAATGTCTCCATAACGTTATCTGAAGTTGGAATTTCAGTCGGGTCCTTACCGATATATTTAGAGCTTGCGCTCCTCCTGAACTTACTCACATCGGCATTACCCATAGATGCGAGCATTTTCTTTAAGAGCGGAATTGAAAGATTCTTTAAAAAGCGCTTAGGAAATGTAACTTCAGCGAGTTTGCCGTCTTCTATCACCATTAGTATGGGAATATCATAAGAATCCCCTTCATCCTGGGACACTGTATGCTGCTTCTGAAAGACATAAGTCCACAACTCGCCCTCGTCTATCATTTCTACCGATACAGGGCCCCCTTTCATGAGCCATATCACATCATCAGTCAGCAGTACTGGATTTAGAAAGACTAATGTTAAACCTCGCTCATCGTTGAGATCAAAATTGGTCTCAAAATCATTAAGCTGGTTCTTAACCTTAATCATACGTACAAAAATGCAGCTTGAGAGAGTTATTATGATCAAGAAAAGCGCTAAGAAGACAAATAGCCTTTTTGAATTTATGAACAAGTATTCCTCCAAAATCTCAAATCCGAGATCGAGTCGAGTAATCTTTATTACTTTACTCGAAATAATGACATTCTTTCAAATGCCTAAGATCGTATATTGAATTTATTGTGGGCCAAAACGAAAAACGGGAACACTTCTTGCTCAAGAAGTGCTCCCGTTCTCTTAAAGGAGGATGGAGGATGATTTTTAAGTATGCGCTTTAATTTTCTATATAAAAATAAAGTATTCTACTTTAAATGTCAAGAGTAATGTTCCACAAATTTAAGGAAGTTACTTAATACTCCATTGGGCGTGACATAAACGACTGTAATTATTGCAACATTACTTCACCACAAGATCTATATTTCCTCCAAAAAATAAACAAAAATGCTATAAACTTTATAATAAATATCAGTCATACTACAATATTCATGAGCTCCATAACGTTACTTTCACCTGCTAAGATTAATTTAACTCTAGAAGTGCTCGGAGTAAGAACCGATGGTTACCATGAAATAAGGTCTATTATTCAACCAATAGACCTATTTGATGAAGTGAGTATAGATGTTGAAGAAGGAGAGGGAATTGAGATTGAATCAAGCGGGGTCTCTATTCCTACTGGCAAAGACAACCTAGCTTGGAGAGCAGCAGAATTATTCCTACAGAAAAGCGGAATTAACCGCAAAATAAACATATTTATAAAAAAGCGGATTCCATTAGGCGCGGGACTGGGTGGCGGGAGCAGCAATGCAGCAGCGGTCCTAATTGGCTTAAACAGAATCACCAATGCTCTATCAGAGGATGATTTATATGAGATTGCACCTAAAATCAGCGCTGACGTACCATTTTTTATCCGTTCACTCACAGCTTCAATGGAAGGAATTGGGGAGAAATTAAGCATTATTAAAGAGTTTCCAATTTTTCACTATGTGATTCTATGTCCAAACCTTCATACTTCAACACCAGAAGTATATAAAAAATGGGATGAGTTAAACATCATCCCTAAAGATAATATTGCCCCTGCTGAATATAATTTAGAGGGGTGCATCAAAAAATTCATAGATAAAAACGGGGATTTGCCTTTACAAAATGATCTTGAGGAACCAGCAATTTCAGTTCATCCGGAAATAGCATCTTATAAAAAGATGCTTACATCTTTGGATATAAAATCCGTTTTAATGACAGGGAGTGGCTCTGCGGTTTATGCAGTATTTAGAAGTGAAGAAGAAGCATTTGAGATGTATGAATACTTAAAAACAAGCCCGACATTCCAAGTGTTCTTAGCCTCTGGGATAAAGGGCTGGCACAGGTTAATCTAAGCGTTTTATCAAAACAGTGTAAAATACTCTCATATAACACTAAATACTAAGGAGAAAAGGTTGATCCACTCACTCGGAGAAAAAACGGTGCAAATAGTTGGGGAAGATTATTTCATTGCTGAAAATGCTACTGTAATCGGCTCAGTAATTATTCACAATGATGTAAGTATATGGTTCAATGCAGTAATTAGAGGAGATAACGATCTTATTACAATTGGGGAAGGCACTAATATTCAGGACGGGGCGGTTATTCATACTGATGAGGGAATTCCACTCAAGATAGGTAAGGGGGTTACCGTGGGACATCAGGCTATGCTCCATGGTTGCACAATAGGCGATAACAGCCTGATTGGAATTCACGCTGTGATCCTTAATAATGCCGAGATCGGGAAGAACTGTATTATTGGCGCGAACTGCTTAATTACTCAGGGGAAGGTGATTCCGGATAATTCTATGGTACTGGGTTCACCCGGAAAGATTGTTAGAGAAGTTACCCAAGAAGAAATAGAAGAGCTAAAACATTCGGCAGAGCATTATGTAGGTAACTTTAAGCGTTTTAAAAAAGAATTAAGAACCCAGGATTGAATTTAATAATTCAACAGTAATTTATATACACAGAGTTTTACCTTACAAAGATTGCATATCCAATTACTACTTGCCAGATTGGACAAAAAGTGGCTTTTGCCACCGTTGATTTTGTCTATTCTTGTGATAAAGTGTAATCCTTCTTAATTAATGTGGCCCCTTCGTCTAGCTTGGCCTAGGACGCAGCCCTCTCAAGGCTGAAACACGGGTTCGAATCCCGTAGGGGCTACCACTTTCTAAACGTCTGAAATCATTGAAATATGTATTATTTGCAATTAGTTACACTGTGATACATCCCAAGCAAACATTCTCAGTACATTTCTAAATTATTCAATTTTTTCTCACTATTTACTCTATTACAATCCCACTACAATCCCATAATGTAATAAGAGTTAGTAGAGATTATACTGCTCCCCACTAAGAAGCTTGTAGAATTAAGCTAGTAAACGATGCGGTTACCTTAATTCTGCTCTTGGATACAGCACACCGACTCAGGTGGAATTAGAGCATTACAAGAATCATACTTCACATAAAAACGCTGCTTGAGTATTTTGGATGGGGCAATATTTCTATTTTCTCATATGTAGTGAACCTATACAGTTCCTTGACGTCCGTATCCGAAAGGTGCTACTATGGGAGTAATTGAAACTACAGCAAGGAGGTGATTAGAATGCCAAAATTTTTAGTAATTCATCCAATAGATCCACCATTATCACGAGAAGCTCTTACACCTTTTGCTATAAAGGTGAAAGCGGCACTCAGCCCGGATGCGTATTGGGTTAGTAGTTATTTACAGCTCAATGACAAGGGTGAGATAACTAAAGTCTTCAGCGATTGGGATGCGAAGGATGCTGAATCAATACGCAAAACCTGTGCAAACTCAATTCCAGACTTCCCCGCATCTGAAGGTATACTCCCAGTAGCAATTATACACGGAGAGAAATACAGATAGATTTCTTTGATAAAAAGGTACTGGGGAGCTTCATCTTGACTCTCTAGTTCCTTGCATTACAGAGGGGTAATTATAAGGGGAAAATTGGGGTCATTGCTTGACTTTGTACCTTCTCAACAATTTTATTAATCTTCGATCGATTTTACCTATTTTCTCTACTTCCCCCTATATCTTAGATACCCTAGTAGTGAAAGGATTGTTCTATAAAAGTATACTGCTCCCCATTAAGAACGAAGTAGAATTAAGTTAGTAAAATACTTGGAATTTACTGCTCCCCTTTTCTCAAGCTCGGTTTAAGTTGGAATCAGGAATAGTCGAACTAAACAAAAAAGGGAGCCGCTTTTGTTAAGAGGGCTCCCTTTTATTTTTTGTCTTTTTATATTTAATAGCCCGTTGGCTATTTATATTGTGAGTTTATATTCCGACTCACCAGTTGTTTTAAGCATCATATGT
>SMWY01000039.1 GCA_004356555.1 Candidatus Dadabacteria bacterium | reverse complement strand
TTTTAGAAGTTAATACAGAGGACCAAACAGTGCGCGTGCAGTCAGGAATATTCCTTGAGCAGCTCAATAGAGAGTTAAAGCACTGTGGGCTAATGTTCGGCCCTGACCCTGCTTCAGCCAGGATAGCCACAATTGGGGGAATAGTAGGGAATAACGCAACAGGAGCGCATTCTATTCTATACGGAATGGCGGGAGATAATGTAGAGTCTTGCAAATTGCTTCTGAACAAAGGTGAATCAATAGAGCTTGGGCAAGTAAATAATGGGAATAGCCTCTACCAAAAACTTAACCAACTAAGAGAAAAATATTCTGACAAAATCAAAAGCGATTTCCCCCGTCATTGGCGGAGAGCCTCGGGTTACAGTCTCAATTATTTTTTAGATGAGCCTTTTAATCCTGCAAAGCTCTTAGCGGGCGCGGAAGGGACTCTGGGTCTGGCCACAGAGTTCACGCTTAAATTAGTCGAAAAACCATCCTTTACGGGGCTAGCGATTCTACAGTTCGACAGTATGATCCGGGCTATGGAAGCGGTCCCGGCAATTTTAGAGAGAAACCCTTCGGCAGTAGAGCTTATCGATAAAATGCTAATTGAGCTTACAAGGGCAAATCCGTTTTATTCCCAGATGCTAACCTTTATTGACGGAGATCCTGAAACTATTTTGGTAGTGGAATTTTATGGGGGAACTGAATCAGAAGTAGAGAAAAAAGCTAAGAATCTGAATTCCTTTTTAAACAGCAGAAATATTAACTGTCCTACTAGCTATGCCCTATCACTTAAAGCACAGGCAAATGTATGGGGCGTGAGAAGAGCCGGACTTGGGCTCTTGATGAGTAAAAGGGACGAATTTAAACCCATTCCATGTATCGAAGATGTTTCAGTACCAGTAGAGAATCTTCCAAGTTATGTAGCCGATATCACAGATTTAATTAAACACCTGGGGACAAGAGCCGCTTTCTACGGCCACGCTAGCGCAGGATGCTTACACGTAAGACCCTTGGTTAATTTAAAATCTCAAAGCGGAATCAAGATAATGGAGGATTTAACTCAGGAAACTTTTAAACTAGCGCTAAGGTACGGCGGAGTAATGAGCGGTGAGCATGGAGACGGGCTTCAAAGAAGCTATCTCAATGAACGTCTCTTTGGAAAAGACCTATACGGAGTTATGAAAGAACTTAAAGCCGCATTTGATCCTGAGGGGATGTTCAATCCCGGAAAGGTTGTGGACGGTCCTTCGCCTGAAAAGAACTTGCGCTTTGGAGAGTCCTATCGAGCGGAGACAGTCAGAACTTATTTAGACTGGTCTAAGGATAATGGATTTACCGAAGCTGTTGAGATGTGCAGCGGCCAGGGAGTGTGTCGGAAACTCGGGGAAGGGATTATGTGCCCATCATACATTGCAACTAAAGATGAAATGGATACGACCAGGGCCCGTGCTAATGTATTTAGAGCTGTGGTGTCCGGCAAGTTGCCAAAGGACGCGATGACAAGTGAAGAAATGTATGAGGTCTTCGATCTTTGTCTTTCATGTAAAGCATGTAAAAGCGAGTGTCCTTCAAGTGTAGATGCTGCCAAAATGAAGCTTGAATTTCTGGCTCATTACCACAAAGAGCATGGCTTTTCCGTTCGTGACCGCTTATTTGGGTATGTTCATGAAATGAGCCAAATTAGCTCACACCTAGCGTCCATATCTAACTTTGCTATAAATAATAATCTCTCTAAAAAGATTCTATCTAAAATAGGGGTTCACCCGGAACGATCACTACCAAAGTTATCAAATGAAAAGTTCATAGATTGGTTTAACAGTAGACCACAACTTACTGAAAACAATTCAGGATGCAAGGTGATTTATTTCCATGATACCTGGGCAACGTACTATCATCCTGAGGTTGGGAGGGCGGCGGTAAAGTTGCTTGAAGCCGCAGGTCTGGATGTAATGCTCGTTGCAAATAGAGTCTGCTGCGGCCGTCCGATGTTAAGTATAGGGATGATTGAACCGGCCCGGGAAAGGGCGTTAAAAAATGTATCGCTCCTAGCACCCTATGTTAAAGAGGGTATTCCGGTAGTGGGAACGGAACCCAGCTGCATTCTCACTTTTAGAGATGAATATTTAGCCCTTCTGCCGGAAAATGAAGATGCTGGAATTCTCTCTAAAAACTCATATGTCCTTGATGAATTTTTGTTGAAACTAAATAAATTAGGCGAGCTTAAAATTAACTGGAAACAAGTCGGACCTAGCGTATTTTATCATGGACACTGCCATCAAAGATCAATAATCGGGAACCAATCTGCCCTCGAGATGCTGTCCCTTTCGGGATGCAAGGTAACAGAAAGCGGAGCCGGCTGCTGCGGAATGGCCGGGAGTTTCGGCTACGAAAGCGAACATTACAAAGTTTCACAAATGATCGCTGAAGACAGGTTATTACCAGCCATTAGAGAAACGCCCTCTGATACCTTAATAGCTGTATCGGGCGTGTCATGCCGGCATCAAATTGAACATTTTTCCGAAAAGAAAACAATACACATAGCGGAAGTTTTAGCCAACCAAATAGGATAGATTATCTATAAATCCTTTTAAGAACTTAACTAGCTTCATAAAATCATCTGGCCTATTTTCGGGCTCTCTTAATCTCCGGTTAATCTCAAGCTGGATTGATGGAACGTCGAGCACCCTTGCAGCAAATTTCGTTACCGTCATCTGCTTTGCAGCTGGGAATATGTCTAGTCCCCCAATAGATATATCGGTTAATGAGGCCTGGTGCTCAATCTCATTCAGGCAATTAGTATGCTCCAACAAAAATTCCTTATCCATCCCGACTCCGGGATAAACGTCATATTCTTTCTCAGCCCCCGTGCCATGGAGATCAACCAGACATTTAATGTCATTTTTCTTCGCTATCTCACTTAGTCTCACCTTAAAAGTAGAATCGTCATAGTAGTTCGGATCGGATTCCATAAGCCTATTCGTATAAAGGGCATGACAGCCTGTTAAGGAGTGCAGCATCACGGATAGAGCACCCGTATAGAATTCTTGACGTTTTAACTTACCCATTCTTTTATGAACCGAGGCATGGGGGGCTGTAACAAGTAGCGGTACATCTCCAGCTATATAGATAGAGCCTTCGGAATCAGAAGTTAGAGACTCTCTGTATAGATACTTTTGACGGTCTTCAAAATTTAAAGCGAAGCCAAGCGGATCATGAAAAGAAAGGGACAAATGTCTCCTCCAGCTTCCTGTCTTAACTTGATTTATAGGTTTGACATATTCTTTTAATAGGCGGGCGGCCTCGTAAGAGATAAATTCTTCACCGTTATGTTTTAAAATCACTTTTTTAAATAGCCCGGAATCCACATCTTCTACCACGTCAAGCTCTGCTATTTTATTATCCGGGTTATCCATAATGTAGAGCTCGCCTGCTACTGTGTTCCGAGACCCCTCATCAAATACTGCAGCTGGATAGCCTCTTTTTGTATCGTAGAGAGTTCCTGGGATTTCTAGAGTCTTTAGTAATTTACAATCACTTAAAAAAGAACATCTGGATTCCCCTTGGAGAAGAGTTCCGTAGACGAATACTTTATTTAATTTTGCGGGCATCTTAATTATTTGAAGATATGGATTCTTTGGAATATAGAATATTTCCCCTTACCATTACAAGTTCCAAATTATCATTAGTAGAAGAGACAACGGATAGATAAGGATTTTTAAACTCGGTTTTCGAGTTAAGGAATATTAGATCTGCTTCTTTTCCTATTTCAATGCTTCCAATTTTGTCCTCCAGGAATAGAGCTCCAGCCCCTCCCAGCGTAGCCGAATAAATTGTCTCGTATGAAGCTTCTTTTCCTAAAGCTTGAGACCAGAGGAGATGAAGAACCCTGAGCTCTTCAAAGAAGTCGAGGTTGTAGTTACTGGACAGACCGTCTGTGCCCAGACCTATCCTTTTTAGCTTGGAATATTCCTTAAGCGGAGGGATACCGACCTGGAGAAACAAGTTGCTTCTCGGACATAAGACAATTCCTATGTCCAGATTTTGAATCTCTCTAACTTCACCAACTTCTACCTGCACCATATGAACAGTTGTAATCTTGCTTTGATCAAAGAATCCCAGGTTCTTTAAATACCCAAAGGGGGTGCTAGCCTTATTACGCTTAAAGGTCTTTTTATCTATCAGAGGAAATACTTTATTTTCAATATTATTTGCTTTTCTATTTACAAACTCGACCTCTTCTTTGCTTTCAGCAAGATGAATACCCAGAGGTCTACTATTTTTCCTATGAGAAGTAAGCGTGTTCTCTAACAGCCCCGGGCTGCAGGAGTAAGGGGCATGAGGAAAGAGCCTCTCTTCATATATGTCGGATAATTCAAAAGTATTAAAGTCGACTATATCTTCTTTACTATCAACCACCTCTCTAAATAGTATCGTTCTAAGACCCGATTTTTTTAATATAGGGATATCCAGACCGCCGTAGGATGAAATTTCCCCAACTGTGGTTACGCCGCTTTCTATCTGTGCTTTAATTCCGTCTGCCACCGACTCTTCAATTTCCTGATTTGTAACACCCTCTCTTTTTCCTCTGATTATCTGTTGCAGCCATGAAGTAAAACCCTTAAATTTGCCTATCCTTTTCTTGATCCAGCCAAGCTCAAGATGGATATGTGCATTTATGAATCCGGGAAGAAGGATACCTTCTCCGAGACTAAGCTCCGCCACTCCTTTATATTTTCTTCTAAGTACCGAGACATTCCCTATATCGAGGATTTTCCCACCCCCAACAACTAAGGCGCTATCATTTATAGGTTCAGAGGAAATGGGGAGGATTGTATCAGCTAATATTAATAACTTTTTCATAATTAAAAACCGGCTATAGCGGTTCAGTTCTGGTACAAACGAATATAAATCTTATCCGGAGAGCATCTCTATTCTTTTAAGTAAGTCTATGCTCAGGGTACCTTCAGCTACTTCTTCCACCGCTCCCCTCATTTTAATTGACCAATCATTTCTAATGTTAATATCGAGATCGCCTCCGGGCATGGAAACAGTGACATTACCATCGGTCAAACCATTCTTCACACATGCTGAGGCTACAGCACAAGAACTGCTGCCTGAAGCGAGCGTATAACCCGCACCGCGCTCCCAGATCAGAATTTGAACTTTTTCTCGGGAGAGGGGTTTTGCAAACTGAACGTTGATACGGTTTGGAAAGAGTTCATGAGTCTCGAGCAAAGGACCCAGTTTTCTGATATACCCTTCGTCAAGCTCATCAACAAATACCACACAGTGGGGGTTTCCGACCGAAACAGCTGTAAATCTTAATAATTCGCCGTCTACATTTATTTCTTCATCAACTACTTCCCTCTCCTCCCCCGCTACAGGAATCAAATTGCTTTGAAAAGTAGCTTCTCCCATTTCTACTGCTACAAAAGGGACTATACCGTCAATAGTTTCGAGCTCGGCTGTAACAACGCCGCCAAGGGTAGAGATTTTAAATACTTCTTTTTTGGTATGTCCGTGCTCAAAAAGATATTTAGCGAAAATTCTAAGCCCATTTCCGCTCTTCTCAGCTTCACTGCCGTCAGGGTTTAATATTCTGAGTCCGAAATCGGCTTTATCAGATGGAACTAAAAGTAGTATGCCGTCAGAACCTATGCCGTAGTTTCTATGACAGAGCAATTGTACAACTTCTGGTGTAAGGTCAAATGATAATTGAGACTGATCTAGTACGAAATAGTCATTTCCAAGTCCGTGTGATTTAACAAATCGATTCATAACATGTGTCCTCTTAGAGTATGATTTCAGTTATTCAAGAATGACTCTTGTCGTATAACCCTTTTTTCTGAGTTTAGAAGCTGCTTTTTGGGCGTCTCGTTTACTGGAATAGCGCCCCACCCTAACCCTGTAGTAAGTGTCTCCCTTAACCTTAACTGATTCAATCCTGACATCACTATATTCTATAGCGAGTCTCCTTTTTACAGTACTCGCATTACCCTTGTCACGGTATGCCGCTACCTGAACTGTATATTCCGGGTCAAAATAGTTAGAGCTTCTTGTAGATGGGGTTGAGACCACTTCGACTTTTACTTTAACTACTCCCCTTTGAATCATATCAATTGATTTGGCAGGTGCATGAGAAAGATCTATTATACGATCCCCTACAAAAGGGCCTCTATCATTTATCGTTACTATGACATCTCTTCCGTTCTCAAAATTTGTCACCCTTACCACAGTACCCATTGGTAGAGTTTTATGGGCCGCGGTGTATGCATGCTTACTGAAGCGCTCCCCGCTCGCGGCGTATCTGTTATGCTCTTCAAGACCATACCAGGAAGCGAGGCCTATTTGTGTGGAACCTTCAGTTGCATATCCTGAAGAGGGGGGTTCTTCATAAGTAGGATATGAATTGACCCCTTTTTTCCCGCAGGAGAAAATAATAGGTAAGAGAAATAATAAGAGAAGAGTTCTAATATTCATATTTCTTGGATTTTAACACACGGTCACTATCTTCCAAAGAACACGGAGATATTAGATTGAGCTTGAAGTTGAACTACTAGGCAAAGAGATAACTTCAATCCTGACTCTAATAACTCCTCTTCTATTAAAACCTATTGCCTTTGCTGCCGCATGTGAAAGGTCAACTATGCGACCTTTTACGAATGGGCCGCGATCGTTCACTTTAATATAAACTTCTTTACCGTTTCTTAGATTTGTAACCCTGATAATAGTTCCGAAAGGAAGTTCTCTATCTGCTCCAGTAAAACTATACATATCAAAACACTCGCCGCCTGCTGTCTTTTCCCCGTGTAAAGGGCCTCCGTACCAGGAGGCGTTCCCATATTGGGGATAATTCTCAACAGAAAAGCTTGATAAAGAGGAGAAAAAACTTAAAATTAAGACAAGTACAATTGACTTGATATTCATCGGACCCCTTATTTTCTATAGAAATAAATATTTTGGCTTATAATTCTTGAGATTGTCAAGGATTAGAATAATATTATCCCTAAACAAAAAGGAACTTCGATGCCACATTCACCAGAAGAATTCTCACTCATAAGGCGGCTCCCTCCTTATGTCTTCAATATAGTAAACGAGCTTAAAAGCAAGGCTAGAGCAAAGGGGGAAGATATTATCGATCTAGGTATGGGCAATCCGGATCAGCCAACCCCGGAGCATATAGTTAAGAAGCTGATTGAAGCTTCTAGTGACCCAAGAGCACACAGATATTCAGCCTCTGCCGGGATACCAAAATTAAGAGCGGCGGTGTGCGACTGGTATAAAAGAAAATATGATGTAGAGCTTGACCCCGAAACTGAAGCTGTAGTTACTATAGGATCAAAAGAGGGTATCTCTCACCTGATGTTATCAATACTCTCACCGGGAGATACGGTGATAGTGCCCAATCCTGCCTACCCAGTTCATATATATTCTGTGATCATTTCAAGGGGTGATGTTCAGAGTGTTCCGCTTTCGAGCAGCTCAGAGTTGATAGAATCGATTGAGAAAGTGGTTAAGGAGATATGGCCGAGACCAAAGGTCCTCATGATTTCTTTCCCTAACAACCCTACAACTGAGGTAGTTGATATTGATTTCTTTAAAAGCATTTATGAGCTTGCCAAAGAATCAGGGCTTATTGTGGTTCATGACCTAGCTTATGCGGAGCTATGCTATGACGGATATGAGGCCCCAAGTTTTCTTCAGGTCCCGGGGGCTAAAGAGGTGGGGGTCGAATTTTACTCGCTATCTAAAAGCTACAATATGCCCGGGTGGCGCGTGGGATTTATGGTAGGAAATAAAAAGATTGTATCAGCGCTAAAACGAATTAAAAGTTACATGGACTACGGAATATTCACACCCGTTCAAGTAGCTGCCATATCAGCACTAAACGGCCCTCAGGAGTGCGTGGACGAGATTAGAGGCCTTTACAAGTTAAGAAGGGACAGATTAGTTGAAGGGCTTAACAGGGCTGGATGGCATATCCCCAAACCCAAAGGCACTATGTTTGTGTGGGGGGAAATACCCGAGGAATTTAAGAGTATGGGCTCACTCGAGTTCTCAAAGCTCTTAATAGAAGAAGCAAAAGTTGCCGTCTCCCCTGGAGTAGGGTTTGGGAATTACGGTGAGGGATTCCTGAGATTCGCGTTGGTAGAAAATGAAAAAAGGATTATGCAGGCTGTGCGCGGTATAAGAAGATTTATTAATAAATAGCGGTCTTTATTTTTTATAGTTGCAAGATATGCAATATATAGCAGGTACTAGTAATCAAAGTTAAAGAATATGTCAGCCCCGGACTCTTCCCCAATATCACTTTCCAGGGTTAAGAAATCAAAGAGCCTGTATTCTATAACAGCCCTATTAGCCGTTACAGTGGAAGAAGGAATCCCCGGACTAAAGAAATAGCGTTCATAATAAAAGCGCTCATAGGAAAAACGCTCATAACCGACATATAAGTCTTTAGTAAGATACTTACCTACTTCCACGTGCGTATCCCTAAATCCAGTCTGACCGCCTTTTATAGTTATAACGTCCAGAGCAAACTCTTCTCCGAACATTTCCCTTATCTCTCCCACTGCCATTGTGCCTAATACTTCGCCAGCCTTTTCTTGAAAGGATATCCTATCATCCGTTGAAAGATTCTCCGATGAGGTGCCAAAAACCAAATAAGAAACAATCTCATTCTCATCTAGCGGCGGGTCACTTGTAAGCTGTATTTTGGGCTTCTCGGTTGTACCTGTAACATTAATAAACACCCGAACACTGGATACTTCGTACAAAGCCCTGACATCTAAAAATGGATTTACTATCTCCTTACCTCGAAAACTCACTGTACCGCTCTCAATATTGAAGAGTTTTCCCATAAAGTGATATTCACCCCTGACTACATCAATATTTCCACTTACAACATAAAGTTCACCATAATTTTTCTTAACGTTAAGCTTCCCCTCCACTTCAATATTAGCTCCGCTTCCCTTAATCCAGGAATTAGTAGGTATATCTACATCAATATCCATAGCAATGTATTCTATAAAATAGTCCACCGGGCCCTTACCCGTGAAGATAAATTCTTCTGCCTGAATGTTTCTATCATCAACAAATTGTATATTTTCAATGTATTTTACCGGCTTCTCAGGAACTATAGCTTTTACATTTCTTGCCGTAATATTTCCATCTATAAAAGCCTTAAAGCCCTGCCCTTTAATATCTATCTTACCGTCCAAGTTTGCCGTAACATCATCGGGATTTGATTTCACTAAAAGCCCTTTCATTGTGCCCTTGCCCGTATAAGACAGATCGCGCAGGTCAACCCTGCCTTCAAAAACACCCTCTCCCTCACCGGTATTTATAATTGCCGGTTGCAATATCCCGTAATCTCCCCCCAGATCCATAACGGCATGCGGTATCTCTATTTCATTACGAAGAGAAAATACTTTCAATTTAACGTCTTCGAGCTCAACTTTGCCTGACACATTAGGACTCTCTCCAATGCCGAAAGCACTTACATCAATTTTTAATTTCCCGTCTATTTTCTGAAGCTCGGGATTAAATGCGGCAAGGGGACTGATATCAATACCGTCGGATAGAACGCTCACATCAATAGTTGCCTGTTTATAACTATCCTTAAGGTTGGCAGAACTAAGATCTATATTTGATCTTCCAGATACCGTAAGAATCTTTTGAGACTTATCGGTTATATCGAGGTTAAAATCTATTCCGCTTTTGGAAACCAGAAGACTTAATATAAGTTCATCACTTTTAAAATTCATAAACTCCAGGTTCGTTACAATAATATCTGTTTTTATATCCGGGTATTTAAGAGAGGTATCCAAATCTATTTTACCTGTAAGCTCCCCCTTTAAGGGGAAAAAGAGGTTTAATAACTGTGATACATCGTTCAAATTTAACTTTTTCAGTTCCAAAGTTCCATCAAGACCGCCATCAAAGTCTACATCTACTGCTCCAATGACATAGTTATCTTTATGGTAGAGATTAAAAGAACTTATGCTTACTTTGTCTTTGAAAACTGAGAGGTGAATCGGGGTCTTATTTTTGAGGACTTCTTTTTGAAAATTCAGGTTGATTTTACTTATTTCTAACTTCGTCTCATCTTTATTTAGCTCGGTGAGCCTGAAATCTATTTTATACCTAGTATCAAACGCCCCCAATATATTAAGGCTGCCATCTATTAATTCACCTCTGCTGTCAGCTTGGAAAGTTGCAGATTTAATCCTCTTTCCATTAAGTACCGCACCCCTTATATTCACTTTAACATGGAGCCTCGGGTCCTTAAAACTTAAGAAGCTGTCTCCAGAAAGATATACCTCTTTAATTATAAAACTTTCTTTATCATCCCTAAACTCAGATCCTCTGGCACTGAGAATTATTCTGGGCCTGGCGAAATCACCTTTTAAACTACCACTTAATTTAAGAAACCCTTTAACATCAAAATCATCTATAAAACCAGACAATGCGCTGAGGTCTTTAATATCAACATCATACTTAATCCCTTTAGACCCCTCATTGCTAAAACTTCCGGATGCTTTAAGAGTTAATAAATCTGAGTCGACAGAAAGAGTTTTTATTTGGAGTACTCCCTTTTTGTAGGAAGCCTGAACTTTCCCCTCTTTTATGTTGAGCCCGGATAGGGTGGAGGGCAGGATCTCACCCCTTATGGAACCTTGAAAACCACTTAGGAAATCCCCCTCAAACGGAACAGAGCCTTTTAATTTAAGATTAGAATTAATGCTGCTCTTATAATGTTCATCCTTTAGTAAAAAAGCCAAGTCCGTCTTCACAAAACTTGTATTTAAATCATAATCCAGACTAGAGCCTGTAATCTGTATCGGGCCGTTTACTCTTAGTTCCCCAACATCACTTCCCGTAAGGCTTAGACTGGCCAAATCAATCTGAGCTTGCAGATCACGGCGCTTATTCCAATCACCCCTTATATTAAATGAGGCGTTTAAATTTGCGTCGAGAATTGAATTTACTCGTTCTTCTAAAACCACGTTTTCTTCGAGCGCTTCACTTTTTTCTATCATCTCTAGGACTCGTGAAACCTGCAAAGAATCAATTGTGAAATTAATATCAAGTTTGTTATTTGTACCCTCAGCCAGTATCTCTTCTAAATCGAGATTGCCCGCAAATGATGCTCTCCCGAAATCGGTATTAATTCTTCCCCCTTTGAGCACAATCTTTGAACCATCTACATTTATAACGTCAATAGCGCCCTGCAAACTTTCTCCTCGTAGAGTCGAATCCACGAGTTTAAGTTTTCCGTTTGCTTTTAAATACCTATAGTTCTCATAGTCGCCATTGGCAACTAATTCCATATTGATATTGCCGATACTCTCATCCAAACCAAAGTTCTTAGCAGTAGCTTTAAGAGTAAATTCGGGATGTTTCAGATTGGTTGCAAACCCTTTTACCACGATCTCAGCCTTGCCTAAATTAAAATTCAAACTTTTTAGATCAAATTTGTCCACCCCTTTTCCCTTAGTATAAGTCGCCTTGCCAGATATATCGTCCAAGTACAAAATATCGCTATCAGTATCTTGAAATAAAATTCCCAGATTGCTCTTCCGTAATTCAATTTCGATCCTCTCATCTATCTTGAACATCTTAATAGTGAGGTCTATCTTGTCTGATTTGAGGTCCGTTACTTCTTTTTTGACACGGTCGTCAATCCTGATTTTGGCTTGAGTCAAAATTGCATTCTGAATAAAGACATTCCACTGTGGTGATTCTTTCCTATCTTTCTCTTCCTCCCAGGCGCCAAGCTTTTCAAAATTCCAGGTACGGTCCTCATTATGCACAAGGTAAATCTGAAGCCCTGTTATAGAGACTTCATCAAGCGGAATAACTTTGCTAAATAACATAGAGCTGTCCAGGAGAAGCGGTAAGGAATAATCGATAAATATTTCATCCGTTTCGATGAATGGCTGGCCCTCAATCTCAAAGGAAACATCGCGGAGTATAATCCCTCTTAGAATGTCCCCCTCGATGCTGCCGATTGTAAAGCCTTGGTTGGTAAGAGAACTTACAATTGCATTTGTCGTAACCCTCAGAAATTGCTTAAAAAAGCTTGATTGGACTACGAAAAAAGCAAGCGCAACTAAAAGGGCTAAAATAAAAAGAAATATTCCTATAGGTTTAAGTACTTTTGAGCGCATATCCTTATTGTTCAAGTATAACACAACACTATATAAACAACATCTTGGAGAGAAATGCTTTGCTTAATCTACTTCTAGCGTAAGTATCCTGGAAATCACTGTTTTTTATCAAAAATTATTTACTATGCAAAACGTAATATTGTCTTCATAGACTAGTTCTAAATCTCAAATTCCAACACGCAATCACTATAACTTGCTAATGCAATAATGGTCAGATACTATTTTTGGCACCTTCATTTTTTGTAGATATTCTCTATGCCAAAACTCACAATAGATGGAAAAGAGCTAGAAGTTGAAGACGGTCTGAATCTCATTCAGGCAGCGTCTCGACTTGATATAGATATCCCCCATTTTTGCTACCATCCCGCCCTTAGCGTGGTCGCCCAGTGTAGGCAATGCCTGGTCGAATTAGAGGGGTTTCCCAAGGTCATGCCCGCTTGTAACACCTATGTTAGGGAAGGACTTATAGTTAAAACAGACTCTGATAGAGCGGTAAAAGCTAGAAAAGCTACTCTCGAATTCACTTTAATAAATCACCCTCTGGACTGCCCGATATGCGACAAGGGTGGAGAATGCCCGCTTCAGCTTACAACGATGCAACACGGACCGGGGTATAGCAGGTTTGAGGGACCGGAACAAAAAAAAGTCAGAAAGAAATACTATCTCAGCGATAAAATACTTTATGATCCCAACCGCTGCATAATGTGCACCAGGTGCGTCAGATTCACAGATGAAGTTACCAAAACCGGGGAACTCGGGTATAGCGGGCGTGGCTTTAGGAAAAAAATTGTAGTATTCCCAGGCAAAAATCTGGACAACGAGCTTGCAGGGAATGTTACTGATCTATGCCCTGTAGGAGCTTTACTTAATAAAGACACGCTTCATGAAGAAAGGGTCTGGTACTGGAAGTTTACCGATACCGTATGTTCTCTCTGCAGTAACGGCTGTAATATAACTGTGGGTGTTGACCCCAGAATAGGCAGGGTCACAAGAGTGAGACCGAGGGTGAATATGGATGTAAACGAGCATTGGATATGCGACAGGGGACGCTACAACTTTAAGGAAATCCAGGAGGGAAATACGCGCCTCAAGGATCCAATACTAAGAAACGGCGAGGGTTTTAAGCTTTCTCTGTGGGATCAGGCGATAGATTTCGTAAGTTCTGAGATTACTAAAGCAGCTAACGAATCCCCTGAATCAATAGCGTTCTTAGGATCTGCAATACTTACCAACGAAGAACTATATCTTCTTAAAAAAATAGGAGAGATAGTGAATACAACTAAGATCGCCGGTATTATTGGACTGATTAACGAACCAAAACTCTACGGCCTATTAAGCACAGACCCTTTCCCAAATAGTTCCGGTGTAAAGGACCTGGGCTTCCCATCTGGATCAAACCATGTTTTAGGAATAATAGATTCTATTCTTGAAGGTAAAGTTAAGGTTCTTTACGTTGCGGGACTTGATCTATTTAAGCATGTACTAGAACAGGACAGGGAAAGGCTTAAAGAAGCTTTATCGGTACTTTCACTCCTAGTTGTACAGGACTATAAACTCACCGAGACTGTAAGATTAGCTCATGCAATACTCCCGGGCGCGAGTGCATATGAAAAAGAAGGCACCTTTACAAATGACCGTGGAAGGCTTCAAAGGGTGAGAAAAGCCATTGAACCACCGGGAACGGCAAAGCCTGATTGGGAGATATTGACTCTTTTGGGAAAAAGCTTTCAGGAACAAAGCTTCCTCTATGACAACCCCTCACAGATCATGCTGGATATAGCCAGGACGATACCTGCTTATAAAGGACTAAATTACGATAACATCGGCACGCTTGGGGCAAGCACGACCAGCTAAGGTCAGGTGCCTAGAGACTAACTATGATTTGGGCTGAATTAGGAATAACAATAGTTAAGATTGCGCTTCTTTTTTTCGTTGTTCTCACACTTGTTGCATATTTAACATTGGCTGAGAGACGGGTAAGTGCGTTCATTCAGGATAGAATAGGTCCCAACCGTGTAGGTCCATTTGGTCTTCTCCAACCCCTGGCCGACGGCGTAAAGTTTATATTTAAAGAAGATATAATTCCCAAAGACGCTAACAAATATATCTACATAGCAGCGCCCGCGTTTTCACTCGTCACAGCATTAATTGCTCTTGCTGTAATTCCGATAGGTAGAGGATTTGAGACAACTATTTTCGGATTGCTTCAAGATCCCATATTTGTGAAGCTACAAATTGCAGACTTAAATGTCGGGGTTCTGTACATACTGGCAATAGGCTCGTTAAGCGTTTACGGAGTGGTGCTGGGCGGTTGGGCATCTAATAGCAAGTACTCATTGCTGGGCGGTCTAAGAGGTGCAGCACAGATGGTGAGCTACGAGCTTGCTATGGGGATTTCGATCCTGGGTATAATAGCCTGGACAGGGTCATTACGGCTTGAGGATATTATCGAAGCGCAATCAAGTTACTGGTTCGTATTTCCTCAAATACTGGGCTTTATAGTATTTTTAGCAGCCGTTTTTGCCGAAACCAATAGACTTCCATTTGATATGCCTGAAGCTGAGACCGAGATCGTGGCCGGATATCATACTGAATATAGCAGTATGAAGTTCGCAATGTTTTTCATGGCCGAGTATACGCATATGCTAGTCATGTCGTGTCTCATAGTGGCCCTTTTCTTCGGCGGGTGGTATCCACTGCCATTCGGCGGCTGGTTTGGTATTGATATCGATACGTACTGGTACCTGCCTCCAATAGTTTTCATCGGCAAAGTTTTGGCGTTCCTGTTCTTCTTTATCTGGGTCCGCTTCACCCTGCCCCGCTTTCGCTATGATCAGGTTATGAACCTCGGCTGGAAAGTACTTTTCCCTATAGCCATATTAAATCTTATAATTATCAGTATTGTAATCTTGATAATGCAGCACTACGGCTATATGAGTTGATAAGCTCTTATTATCATATTTGATACTTTGAATCCCGGATATATCTGGAGAACCAGCCGGATAGTTTTCGATATTCTACAAATAGACATGCTAAAACTTTTAGATATTTTGGATTTGATGAAAGCGCATCCTAAAGAATGGAAACTATTAGACGTCTAGGTTGCTTACGTTAAGGGCGTTTGTTTCAATAAAGAGTTTTCTGGGCTCGACCTGATCCCCCATCAGAATAGTGAATATCTCATCTGTCTCAAATGGGTCTTCAATCCTTACCTGCTTGAGCACTCGTTTTGCAGGATCCATTGTAGTTTCCCATAGCTGCTCGGGGTTCATCTCTCCAAGCCCTTTATATCTCTGAATAGTCATACCTTTTTTACCGCGCGTGAGGATGTGTTCCGTAACTTCAGCTAAACTTTGAAGCTCTACTTTTTCTTCATTTTCCGCTAGGCCGTAAGGAGGGTCACCTGCCACCTTAATAGATTCTCTCAGCTTCTTAATTTCTTCAAAATCAGGAGAATTTAGAAAATCAAAATCAATGATTGTACTTCTGTTACGGCCATTTTCTTTAAAGGTATAAGAAATTTTAGAGGAATTATGTTCCAGGTCTTCAGGTAATTTCCAATCAA
This sequence comes from Candidatus Dadabacteria bacterium, assembly GCA_004356555.1. GTDB lineage: Bacteria > Desulfobacterota_D > UBA1144 > Nemesobacterales > UBA2774 > CR02bin9. The sequence continues at coordinate 13,821 of SMWY01000039.1, read as the reverse complement.
GTGAATTTACTTCAGGATACCTAGTCTCAATCCACTCTTTTATTCCCTTAAGATGAGCTTCAAGCTCCGACTCTTTTTCCAGTTTTAAATGACTTTTTCTAAAGCCTTCTCTACTTGCGAAGGCATCTACTATTCGTAGATCTCTGCCAAATTTCCCTATTCTGATAAGCGCTTTTTCATATGAGATGGATTTTTTAATTATATCTAAAAGCCTTGATCCCTTAATCTCTTTGGCACCACTTCCATTGTCCGATATTTTTAGAGAAATCCCACCTGTACCGAGCTCAAGAAAATGATCTTCGTACTCATGATCGTCTTTTAGATATTTCTCTACTTTACCCTTTTTTACACGGTATAAAGGGGGCTGCGCTACATATAGATGTCCCCTTTCAATTATCTCGGGGAAATGTCTGTAAAAGAAAGTAAGGAGAAGCGTCCTTATATGAGAGCCGTCAACGTCGGCATCTGTCATTAGTATTACTTTATGATAACGGAGTTTGTTAATATCAAAATCGTCACTGCCAATTCCAGTACCTAAAACGGTGATAAGCGTTCTGATCTCCTCATTGCCGAGCATCTTATCGAATCTTGCCTTCTCAACGTTAAGGATTTTCCCCTTAAGAGGCAGAACTGCCTGATTGTATCTGGATCTGGCCTGTTTAGCCGAACCTCCGGCGGATTCACCCTCTACAAGATAAACTTCACATAACTTAGGGTCGCGCTCCTGGCAATCTGCAAGTTTCCCGGGAAGAGACCCGGACTCAAGAGCACTTTTTCTTCTGGTAAGCTCTCTTGCTTTTCTCGCAGCTTCTCTTGCCCTTGCTGCGTCCACCGCTTTTTCAATGATTTTTCTAGCAACAGAGGGGTTTTCCTCGAAAAAAGCTCCCAATTTTTCATTTAGAAGCACTTCTACAATTCCTTTAACGTTAGTGTTGCCGAGCTTGGTCTTTGTCTGGCCCTCAAATTTCGGATCGGGGAGCTTAACACTTATTACAGCAGTAAGCCCTTCTCTAGCATCTTCACCGCTTAGTGATACCTTAGCGTTTTTAACAAGCCCTTTGTCCTCTGCGTATTTGTTAACAGTCCTTGTAAGAGCACCTCTAAACCCTGTAAGATGAGTTCCGCCCTCAATGTTATTTATATTATTTGCATAGGCAAATATAGTTTCTGAATAACTGTCGTTATATTGAAGGGCAACTTCTACAATGATATCGTCCTTTGTTCCACTAATGTAGATCGGCTCAGGATGAAGCGGCTTTTTATTTTTATTAAGCTCAATAATAAATGCTACTATTCCGCCCTCGTAATAGAATTCTTGTTCCTTACCGGTTCTTTCATCGACAATTTGAATAACAAGACCTTTATTAAGAAATGCAAGTTCCCTTATCCTGTGAGCTAGGATATCGTAGTTAAATTCCGCAATTTCGAAGATTGTCGGATCAGGCTTAAAGCGGATTTTTGTTCCGGACCTATTAGTCTTACCCGTCTCCTTAAGCTCACTCACCGCCTTACTGCGTTCATACCTTTGATACCAGACCTTCCCTTCTCTCCTAATCTCTAAAATTAGATACTCGGAAAGAGCGTTCACAACGGTTACACCAACACCGTGGAGACCTCCTGAGACTTGATATACCTTGCCCTCAAATTTACCGCCTGCATGAAGCATAGTCATCACAACTTCAGCTGCGGATTTGCCGGTCTCCTTATGCTTATCGACAGGTATACCACGACCGTTATCCTCAAGTGTGATGCTTCCGTCCACATGTATAGTCACATTAATCTTGTCACAAAAACCTGCGAGCGCCTCGTCAACGCTGTTGTCGAGAACCTCAAACACAAGGTGGTGAAAACCCCTTGTGCTCGTGTCCCCAATGTACATATCAGGACGTTTTCTAATGGCTTCTAAACCAGGTAGAACCTTGATTTGTTCAGCGTTATATGAACTGTCTTTTTTTGTAGGAATATTCTTGTCCGGGTCTCTTTTTACTTCCAAAATCTGCTACCTCCGTTTAGGTACATCGGCGGGGAAAAATTGATAGATAATTATACCACGAGAATTGCAAAAAGGAAAATAAAATCAGGGGGTTTGATCGCATATAATAAAAAAATACTATTTGGTAATTTAGCCAATAATATAGGCTACATACGAGCAAAAATGAAGAATATCCGAAGCAATAATTTTAAAGTCTAGGGGGTGTAACGCCAACTTGTTTTTGATACTTCCCTTTTTTATCGGCATAGGAGATTTCACATATCTCGTCAGATTCAAAAAACAGGACCTGTGCTATACCTTCGTTTGCATAAATCTTTGCAGGCAGTGGAGTAGTATTTGAGATCTCCAGCGTTACATATCCCTCCCATTCCGGCTCGAAGGGGGTTACGTTCACGATTATTCCACAGCGTGCATAGGTGGACTTTCCAACGCACAGAGTAATTATGCTCCTAGGTATCCTAAAATATTCAACCGTCCTGGCTAAAGCAAAGGAGTTTGGAGGAATAATACAAACATCCGCGTTAATCTCCACAAAAGATCTATCATCAAAATTTTTGGGGTCTACAACCGTATTATGAACATTGGTAAACACTTTGAATTCATTACTCACTCTTATGTCATAACCGTAAGCGGACACTCCGTATGATATTGATCCGTTTCTTACCTGTTCATCGACATAGGGCTCTATCATTTTATGCTCTATTGCCATTTTTCTTATCCAGTGATCAGGTTTAACCGACATTTTTCCGTGCTCCTTTATTTAAGTTAACTTTAATGTTGAGGGCTACTAATATACACGAGATTTTCTCTCAATTCATCAGAAGCACTAAACAAACTGCCTTAAGAATCTGACATCATTCTCAAAAAAGAGTCTTATATCGTTAATGCCAAACTTAAGCATTGTAATTCTTTCAATACCCATGCCAAACGCAAATCCGCTGTAAACCTCGGGATCATAATTTACGCTCTTAAATACTTCGGGGTCAACCATACCACAGCCCAAAATTTCAAGCCATCCGCTGTCCTTACAAACCCTGCAGCCCTGCCCCCCGCAAATTACGCATTCGATATCCACCTCAGCGCTGGGCTCCGTGAAAGGGAAAAAGCTGGGTCTGAACCTAACACCAAGGCCCTCTCCGAACACTAGTCTTAGAAACTCTGTAAGAACCCCTTTTAGATCTCCGAATGTTACATTTTTATCTACTAATAGCCCTTCAATTTGATGAAACATTGGTGTGTGTGAGACATCGCTGTCACACCTATACACCCTGCCCGGGGCAATGATTTTTATAGGAGGTTCTTCTTTCTCCATAACACGTATCTGCACCGGAGAAGTATGGGTCCTTAGTACTACGTCATCTGAGATATAAAAAGTATCCTGCATGTCCCGCGCCGGATGGTCTTTTGGAATATTTAAGGCTTCAAAATTATAGTAATCGGTCTCAACCTCTGGCCCTTCAGCCACTTCGAAACCCATTCTTTCAAAGATAGTTACGATCTCTTCCATCACTTGTGAGACAGGATGCCTAGCGCCTAAAGAAACATTTCTTCCGGGAAGAGTTACATCTATTTTTTCTTCAGCAATAGCTCGCTTTTTCTTTTCTTCCTTTATCTGATTTAATTTCTCATCAAACAGGGCTTCGATATAGGTTTTAACTTCATTAATTAACATCCCCATCTTAGGACGGTCTTCTGATGAAACATCTTTCATACTCTTTGTGATCTCAGTAATGACCCCTTTCCTGCCGACAAACTTGGCTTTTAAATTTTGAAGAGAAACCTCATTTGAAACCTGTTTCAGTTCCGTCTGAGCTTGATTTTTAAGATCTTCTAGTTTTTCTTGCATATTTTTTAATTCCCTAGAACAGATACAATTGTTATCACAATCATTGCTATTCCAATTGCACCTTTAAAAAAAGTGCCTCCGAGCCTGCCAACAAAAGCTCCCCAGCCTGATTTCATCGCTCTATCGACATTCTTTTCCAGCACGAACTCAACCAAGAAAGCACCTACAAAAACCCCTATAAACGCCCCTATCACAGCCCCTATACCAAAAAAGAAAGGAATACCTAAAATACCACCTATTATTCCAAAGACAATAGAGCCTACGATTGCTTTATTGCTGGATTTATACTTTTTCGCTCCAACCATACCCAACACAAATTCAACAAGTTCTCCAAGAAGCGCAAGCGCCAATAAAACAGCTAAGACTGTTATAGTAACCTCTTTAAAACCCCCATACCAGCCAAATAGTATGGAATCGGCAAGAATAATAAAGTTGCCCGGGAATCCGAATACGTGTGATATTAACCCTGCAAACGCTGCGAGAACAAATAGGAAGAATATAAGATAGTCAATCATATGAAGACTATAGTTAAAATTGCCTGAGTATATGAATTCTTAGGAGCTTTTTCTCTCTTTCCAATAAACTACAAATGCGCTTGCAATAAATATAGAAGAATAGGTACCTACAATAGCACCAACTATTAAAGTAAAGGCAAAATCATGTATTACTGAACCGCCAAAAATAAATAGCGGAATCAATACAAGAAAAACGGTGAAACTAGTTAATATGGTCCTTGTTAAAGTTTGATTAACTCCCTCGTTTACAACCTCTTTAATACCTAATTTGCCGCTCTTTTTCATATTCTCTCTGATTCTATCATAAATAATAATAGTGTCATTAACAGAGTAGCCGATAACGGTAAGAAGGCCCGCAACTAAAGCTAATGTGAACTCTTTATCCATAAGGGATATAGCGCCGAGCGTTATAACAGTATCATGAATGAGAGCTATTACCGCACCCATTGCAAATCCGAGCTCAAAGCGTATCATGACATAAATTAGTATTCCTACACATCCTAGAAGTATTGATACGATAGCCTTTCTAATTAACTCTTTTCCAATCCTGGGCCCAATATAGTCCACCCTTTGAATTGAGCCCCCTTTAAAAGACTCATTGGTAGCCATTATTTTCTCCAACTCAGACTGAAAATCCTGAATCTGATCGAATTTGATTAAGTCCGGGGAGAACCTGATTAGATATTCACGATCTCCGTATAAACCAAGTTGCTGTACAACTTCGGGAGGATAACCAGTTGCATCCAAGGTGTTCTTTATATCTTTAATACTTAAATCCTTTGCTAGTTTTATATGTATTTCTGTGCCGCCAGTAAACTCAACACCCCAATTAGGGCCCTTGTGATAAATAAGCGAACCGATGGAAATGACTATGAGGGCGATCGACATAAATATCGCCTTTCTCCTCTTCCCCATAAAATCTATACGAGTGCCTGGTTTTATTAACTCCAAATTATTAGATCCCCCTAGATATTGCTTAAATACTTAAGGTCGGTACCTTCTTGTTTTCATAAATAAAACTCGTAATAACCCTTGCTACTACTACGTTACTAAATACAGTTGAAATGATTCCTATTGAAAGAGTTGCCGCAAATCCTTTTATAGGACCCGTGCCGAACCAAAACAGTATTAGAGCAGTAATAAGTGTGGTTAAATTGGCATCGAGCACAGTCCACAATGATCTCCCGTAGCCCGCGTCAATAGCTGCAAGAGTGGATTTTCCAATACGGAGCTCTTCTTTTATTCTCTCAAAGATAATTATGTTTCCATCTACTGCCATACCCAAAGTAAGTACAAGTCCAGCTATACCTGGAAGGGTTAAAGTCACACCGAACGCCGAGAGAAATCCCATGATAAAGAGCATGTTCAAAAGAAGCGCTATATTTGCCACTACACCTTGTAGCCTGTAGAAAAATATCATAAAGATTATGACTAAAATGCCGCCTATAGCCATCGAAAGTTTTCCCTTATCGATAGACTCTTTTCCAAGAGACGGCCCCACTGTCCTCTCCTGTTCGACCTCTACAGGAACCGGAAGCGCACCCGAGCGCAGCACCAGGGCTAAGTCCCTTGCTTCTTCCGTTGTAAAAGTTCCGGTAATTCTTCCTTGAGATGTTATTCTTTCCTGAATTGTAGGCGCGGATTTGATTATTCCATCAAGAACTATGGCAAGCCTTTGTCCTATATTTTCTTCAGTAAGAACTCCAAACTTACTTGCACCCTCACCTTTAAAGGTAAAACTAACAGCCGGCCTGCCGAATTCATCAAATATGAGCCTTGCCCCTGAAAGAGATTCACCGGTCACCGGAGCATCAAGCGTGGTAACAAAAAACTTTTCATTTTCAGCTCCAGTATTGCCGGGAACAAGCATTAGCCCCTGTTCTCTAAGTTCTTCAGGATTTGCAACATCAAACCTAGCCAGAGCAGTTTCCTCAGTCGCTCCGGTATCGTTTACTATTTTAAACTCTAAAACAGCCGATCTTCTAATAATATCAATAATTCTTTGCCTGTCTCTCTCAGATGCGCCGGGCACCTGAATCAAGATCCTATCATCCCCCGCTTTCTGAATGGAAGGTTCAACTAACCCTAGTTCTTGTACTCGATTTTCGATAACTTGTTTAACCTGGTCAATTGCCCTACTTTCAACTTCCGCCACATAAGAATCTTTAAGATCAAAATTAAGGGATAAATTATTCTCCTCAATATCAGAAATTTCGCTGAAATTGGCTACTGCAATACCGTTTGCTTTATCAAGATCCGCTTTTGAGAAAAACTGGAGAGTCAATCTGTCATCTGTTCTTTCGGAACCTTTTATTAGAACTTTATCGTCTTTTAATTCCTCATTCATAAAATCTTTGATACTTACCAGCTCCTGTTCAACTCCTTTCTCGGAATCCACACCGATGAGAAGAAAAATACCGCCTTTAAGATCGAGCCCTAATCTAATACCTCTGTCAGGAAATAGTTTTCCCCACCAGCTTGGGGTGCTGTCGCCAAGAAATGTTGGAGTCAAAAGTATTAAAGATAGAACGGTAACTATAAGGATTGTGAGAATCCATCCCTTAGAAGCTCTCATTATTTAGACTTCTCCTCCTTTCCTTTCGACTCTTCCGCTGAAGGTTGCAGTCCCGCAATGGCTGAACGGCTTATGCGTATGCTCATTCCCTTTGTGATTTCAAGTGTAACTACATCATCTTCAGAAATATTTAAAATTTTACCGTAAATACCACCAGACGTTATTATATCGTCTCCTCGTTTAAGCTCACTTAACATTAGCTTTTTCTGCTTGCTCTGTTTTTGCTGGGGCCTTAAGATCAGAAAATAAAAGAGGACGAAGATAAGAACAAAAGGAAGGAACGCCAACGGAGAGCTTCCCCCTCCCCCTTCACCTCCTAGCATCGGGCATCCGGTTAATAGAAATGCGATTGATAAAGTTGCTATAATATTTCTAAAATTTCTCATTTTTCTCACTTACCTCCCAGGGATTGTACCCTAGTTAAAAAATTTGGAAAATCACCACTGTCAATACTATCTCTAATCCCTTTCATCAGCTCCGAGTAGAAAAAAAGGTTGTGAAGAGTCAACAAACGTAAAACCAGAGTTTCCTTTGCTATGTAGAGATGCCTTAAGTATGCTCTCGAAAATATCCTGCAAGTATAACACTCACAACCCTCTTCAATCGGCCTTCCGTCTTGGGCAAATTGAGCATTTTTTATAACCAGTTTTCCATTACTTGTAAAGAGAGTGCCGTTGCGGGCATTGCGGGTGGGGATAACGCAGTCAAACATATCGACCCCCATTGACACTGCTGTAACTATGTCCTCTGGTTTACCAAGACCCATTAGGTACCTGGGTTTATCTTTGGGAAGCCTGAAAAGAGTACTCTCTGTAATTTCATAAGTCTTTTCCTGATCCTCTCCTATTCCGAGCCCGCCCACAGCATACCCGTCAAAACCAATTTCCGTAAGCTCTCCGGCTGATTTTTCTCTAAGCTCGTCAAACACTCCCCCCTGAACAATTCCAAAAAGGCTGTTATCCGTGCGGCTCTTTGACTCCTTTGACAACTTTGCCCAGCGAGTAGTCAATTCGACTGATTTCTTCATATATTCTTCTGTCGAAGGATAGGGAGGGCATTCATCTAAACACATCATAATATCTACACCAAGGGCTTCCTGTATCTCGATACATTTTGCAGGTGTAAATAAATGCTCGCTACCGTCTAAATGAGACCTGAAAAGAATACCTTCATTTTTAATTTTTCTGGTCTTTGAGAGGCTAAATACCTGATAACCTCCACTATCGGTAGCTATGGGCTTGTTCCAGGACATGAATTTATGAAGTCCGCCTAACTTTTCTACAGTCCTGTGGCCCGGGCGTAGATACATATGGTATGCATTAACAATAATTATCTCAAAACCCAAATCCTGAATTTCCTCGGAACTGAGACTTTTGACAGTAGCTTGAGTCGCGACAGGCATAAAAGCAGGCGTGTCAACCACCCCGTGGGCGGTAGTCATCTTGCCGAGCCTGGCATCGGTCGATTCATCACTTTTTAGGATTTCAAATGTGAACATATTATATTGGTAAGGAATTACAGCTTAGGTTGGTAATATACAAATTACTTTTTCTAAATCCCAAGTACTTCCTTCATTGTGTACATACCTGCGGATTTACCGGGAATCCACTTTACCGCACGTACAACTCCTTTGGCAAAATTATCACGATTGAGCGCTCGGTGAGTTAATTCGATTCTTTCTCCAGCACCGCAGAACATCACTGTATGTTCCCCCACAATGTCCCCAGCCCTTATGGACTGAATCCCGATTTCTTTTTCCTTCCTCTCACCTATAGCCCCGTGTCTTTCAAATCTCGCTACAGAATTAAAATCTCTATTCAAACCCTCTGCAGCCGCCTCTCCTAATCTAAGTGCTGTACCGCTAGGGGCATCAACCTTGTGTTTATGATGGGCCTCTATTATTTCAACATCAAACTCGTCCCCTAAGACCTCGGCTAACATCCTGGTTGCCTCAAACATAACATTTACGCCAATGCTCATATTTGGGGAAAATACACATGGAAAGCTCCCGGACAATTCCTTGAGCTCATCTTTTTCCTCTTCAGTAAACCCGGTGGTTCCAATGACCATTGATTTCCCGTGAGCCGAGGCAAAACGGGCATTCACTAAGGTCGAAGAAGGAGTAGTAAAATCAACAATTACATCAGCTTCAGATGAAGACTCCTCGATTCCATTTGTTACTGGCACACCAATCTCCCCTTCTCCAGATACAACACCAATATCATTGCCTAAAGCTCGATGGCTCTTGATCTCGGTAGCGCCGACTATCTGTATATCCTCTTCGGCATTCAGGAGACGAAAAATACTGCGACCCATCCTTCCGGCAACACCCATAATAGAAACTTTTATCATAATTTAATCATCAATCTGGATTTCCGGAACTTCTTCTAAGCAGTTTTCAAAGCACTCTCCACGCGTTACCTTCCATTTTTTGTCAAATAATCCAAGATTGTATTTACTCCTTTGGCTCAAATTAATAATTTTGCCGGTTGTAGGAGACTTAAACGAAGAGTCAAGTTCTACAACAACAGTGGCAGTGATATCATAAATATGTGTACCTAAAATTTCGAAGCTATTAATTCTAAGTTGATGTTTTTTATAGATATTTCTCATTTCAATTATATATCCCGCTTCATCCGAACTAGGAGTATAAGCATATTTATAGGCCTTCTTAAAATCTTCATCTTTTAGAGCTTTTAAAAATGAATCTACAACCACTGTCGGTGAAGGCTTATAAGTAGGCCTTTCGGGATTTGTGTCAGCAATTATCCTGTCAGCACAGGATGAAATAGCAATTGCAAAAATTAAAACTAATAAAGCTGCAACATGTCGATTCTTCATAAAGTTTCCCAATCATTATACTATAACGAGAGATAGAATAATTGTTCAAACGTATAATTCAAGATAATTTTTTTGTATGAACGCTATTCTAAACTGTTTGGATGTGAAACGGTTTCTTAGCATAATATATCGGCAGTTGTATTTATTCCTAGAAATAGGGAGATTAATCATATTATGAGCCAGTTATCGGAGCCTAGCAGAGTCAGACTTTTTATGGGACTTATATATAAACCAGATTCCTCTATTGTAGACTTATTAAAAATGCTCGAAGAAAAGTTGGGAGCGATTAATTTTGCAAGTGAAGGATACCCGTTTAATCATAGTTCTTATTACGAAAATGAGATGGGAGATGAGCTCCTTAGAAAAATATTAACCTTCGAAAAACTAATAAGACGTACTGAGATTGTAGAAATCAAAACATTTACAAATAAATTGGAAAAGGTATTTTCATATGAAGGCAATAGGACAATTAACATTGACCCCGGTTACATAGCTCAAGAACATCTGATTCTTGCTACAGGAAAAGGGTACTCTCATCGTCCATATTTGGGTAGTGGCGTATATGCAGACTTAACCCTGAAATACGTGAAAGATGAATATAGGACCCTTGAATGGACTTACCCTGACTACGGGAATGAAGAAATGAGGGTTTTATTTAAGGATTTGAGAAATCAATATGTAAACCAGCTAAAAAAGGAATCAAGCATATGAAAAGCATGACAGGATATGGAAAAAGCGAAGCTGAAACAAAATACGGCAAACTAATTGTTGAAACACGCTCTGAGAACCATAGGTTCTTAGATATAAAGTTTCAACTCCCTGACTCAACGCTTTCTATTGAAAACCAGCTTTCTGAAGCTGTAAAGAATTTAATCTTGCGCGGGAAAATAAGAGTAACAGTGAGCCTTGAAGGTACGAAAAATAACTCTTTTGTTCTCAATATGGACCTGGCAAAAAAATCCAAGAAGAATATAGACAAATTAAAAAAAGAGCTTGGAATAAAAGAAGAGACCCGTTTAGAGCATTTTCTTATGATAAAAGAAATCTTTTCAGCGGAATCAAAACATGCACTTAGCAAAAATGAAACTACGGACATCATAAGAACAGTACTTCACGCAATAAAAAAACTCGATGATGCTCGCGTATCAGAAGGCAGAAAGCTTGAAAGGGATATAAAAAACAGGCTTCAGATAATAGAAAAACTTACTACAAGAATTAAGTCTAAGAGAAAAGATTTTATCAAAATTACCTCTTCAAAACTCAAAGAAAGGATTCAAAAGATCCTTGAGGATACACAAATTGATGAGGAAAGATTATATCAGGAAACGGCGTTTTTAGCAGAGAGAAGCGACATCACAGAAGAACTTGTAAGGCTTAAGGCACATATTGGTAAATTCAGAGAGATTGCTCGCAAAAAAGGATCAATAGGAAAGGAGCTCGATTTTCTTCTTCAGGAAATGAACCGTGAGGCTGGGACTATATCTGCAAAATCAAAAGACGCTGAAATATCACACTTCATTATCGATGTACGCTCTGAAATGGAGAAAATAAGAGAGCAAGTACAGAATATAGAATAATAATGTGGAAGTGCATTAATATGGAAGTTCATTAAAGATACAAGCTCCGTTTAAAATAAATTTCTTCAAAAGATTGTCTATGTTGATTGGTTGAAACAGGCAATACACTGTGTTATGATTCCACGGTTTTATTGATCCCATGAAGATTAAAGATTACGAAAAGGAGTTTTAAAATATGAGCATTTTAGTGAATAAAGATACTAGAGTTATAGTACAGGGAATAACCGGAAGCGCAGGTTTATTCCATGCTACCCAATGCCGTGAGTACGGCACACAAGTAGTGGGCGGAGTAACGCCAGGAAAGGGTGGAACTGAGGTAGAAGGGTTCACTGTTTTCGACACTGTAGAGAATGCTCGTAAGATGACCGGGGCTAATGCTTCCCTTATTTTCGTTCCAGCTCCGTTTGCCCTAGACTCCATGATTGAAGCTATTGACGGCGGAATAGAACTTATTATCTGTATTACTGAAGGAGTTCCAACCTTGGATATGGTTAAAGTCAAAAAATATATGGAAGGAAAAGACGTTAAACTCGTAGGACCCAATTGTCCCGGAGTAATGACACCTGGAGAGGCAAAAGTGGGCATTATGCCTGGCTATATTCATACTCCCGGAAGAGTAGGCATTATTTCAAGAAGCGGTACTTTAACGTATGAGGCGGTCTGGCAACTTTCAGAATTAGGCATCGGACAATCAACTTCAGTAGGAATTGGCGGAGACCCTATTATTGGCTCTACTTTTATAGATATTCTGGAACTATTTGAAGAGGATAAAGATACTGACGCTATTATCTTAATTGGAGAGATTGGCGGAAGTGCAGAGGAAGAGGCGGCAGAATTTATCAAACAAAATGTAAGTAAACCGGTTGTAGCATTCATCGCGGGGTCTACGGCGCCTAAAGGGAAGAGGATGGGTCACGCTGGAGCCATTATCTCAGGAAGCTCCGGAAGCGCAAAGGATAAAGTAGCCGCACTTGAGAGTGCGGGCGTTCGTGTTTGTCCGAGCCCGGCTGAGATGGGTGAGACGCTTAAAGAAGCTATTTCATAAATTATTCATAAATCTCAAGATTCTCTTTTAACCATTCATAGTGTTTTTCGAGTCCGGATTTAACATCCACCTGTGGGGAATAATCGAAGTCCGCCTTTGCCTTTGTTACATCTGAAAAAGTATGTTTGGCATCCCCTCTTTGGGGTTCTGTATAAACTAAATTCGCCTCTCTACCTGTAATCTCTTCAATAATCCTAATGGTATCTATAAGTTTTATTCTACTGCCCCCTCCGATATTGTAGACTTCCCCGGCTCTTGCGTTTCTAAATGCCTGAATATTGGCCTGAACGACGTCATCTATAAAGGTGAAATCCCTAGTCTGCTCTCCGGTACCGTAAATTTCTATTTTATCCCCGTTAATCACGGCAGTTATAAATTTATGAAACGCCATATCGGGACGCTGTCTCGGGCCGTAAACCGTGAAGTACCTAAGCGATACAGCAGGAACCCCATAACTTTTAAAATAAAGAGAAGCCAAATGCTCGGCCGCGAGCTTTGAGACCCCGTATGGAGAAACCGGATTAGTAGTAGAGCTCTCATTAATAGGGAGTTCATCCGTATCTCCATATACGGATGAAGACGAGGCATAAATAAATTTCTCAATCCTTCTATTTTTACAGGCTTCAAGAAGTCTTTGTGTCCCCAATATGTTATTTTGTACATACTGATCGAATTTCTGACCCCAGCTAGCTCTAACGCCGGCTAGTGCTGCCTGATGAAAAACACCATCCACCTGACTTATGATCTTATCCCAGTCAATCCCTAAAATATCAGATTCGACAAACTCAAAATCAGGTTGTTTTAATAAATCATAGAGGTTATTTTCTTTTATTTTTCTTGGGTAGTAATCAAAAAATGAGTCCACACCTATAACTTGGAAACCTTCGTCTAAAAGCTTTTCTGAAAGGCTTGAACCAATAAATCCGGAAACTCCGGTAACCAAAACTCTCATTTATCATTTAACTCCATTTTTATTATGACTATACCCAATGTAGGCTAGAATTTGACAAAGAATAAAATAACATTAGTATGAAAAATATGAACAACAAGCTAATAATATCACTTTTTATAATTATTGCTTCTATCCTGCCCAACTTATCTCATGCACTTCCCGCTCCATGCACACCTGAGGAACTATTAGACAGCTCCGACTTTGCAATTGAGGGAATTGTTACAAAAGTCGAATGTGGAAAACCCTATGACTCAACTGAATGCAATCCGAACACTGAAAACACCGCTAAATTTGTTCCTGAATTAGTATCTAAATGCAGTGCAACAGTTAAAGTAGCAAAAAACATAAAAGGACAATACAATATAGGTGATGAAGCTCTTATCCCGTTTATAAAACTAGTTCAAAAATGTGAAAACGGAATCCATATCATTCCGGGAAGTCCGGCAAAAAATTTCGTTCTCGACTCAGAGATAAAAT
>SMWY01000038.1 GCA_004356555.1 Candidatus Dadabacteria bacterium | reverse complement strand
TCACATGATAAAGTTTCTACGATATGATGTTCTAACATATGGAAAATCTTGGTAATATATTGAGACTAATAGGAGAGATAAATTGATAAAGAAACCTTGGGCCGGAAGATTCAAGAAAGGAACTCATAAAGTAGCTGAGAAATTTTCAGCTTCTATAGACTTTGATCAAAGATTATACAAAGAGGATATCCAAGGCAGTATTGCCCATGTAACTATGCTGGCGGAGAAAGGGATTATATTAAAAAAGGAATCCGACAAAATTATAAAGGGCCTTAAACAAATAAAAAAAGAGATCGAATCAGGAAAGTTCCCGTTCAGAGAGGAGTTTGAGGATATCCATCTCAATATCGAAAAACGCCTGATCGAGAAGATTGGAGATGTCGGTGGGAAAATTCACACTGCCAGGAGCAGGAACGATCAGATTGCGCTTGATATGCGTCTTTATCTACGAGGGAAAATTAACGAAATCATAACGCTAATTAAGACAATTTCGGAAAGATTAGTTGAGCTGTCCGATGAGAATATTGACGCGATGATTCCACTATACACTCACATACAGAGGGGACAGCCTGTATTACTATCGCACCAATTGATGGCGCTTTATGAAATGTTAAAACGCGACAGGGCACGCTACGTAGACTGTTTGCAACGAGTTAATGTCATGCCTCTAGGTGCAGGTGCAGGAGCTGGTACAACATTTCCTATAGATAGAAAATTGGTAGCCAAACTTCTAGGTTTTCCTGAAGTCACGAAGAACAGTATCGATACGGTTAGTGATAGGGATTTTATAATAGAGTTTATCTCAGCATCTTCCACATTAATGATGCACCTCAGCAGAATATCTGAAGAATTTGTCCTTTGGTCAACAAAAGAATTTGATTTTGTAGATATGGGAGATGAATTTACTACCGGCTCAAGCATAATGCCCCAGAAAAGAAACCCCGATATGGCAGAACTGATTCGCGGGAAGACAGGAAGAGTCTACGGAAACCTGGTAACAATTCTTACAATCATGAAAGGCTTGCCGTTTTCATATAACAGGGACATGCAGGAAGACAAGGAACCTATGTTCGATACGGTGGATACTGTAAAGTCATGCCTTGAAGTGTTATCTGAAATGTTACAGGTGATAGTGTTTAAACATGAGAATATGAAAAGGGCACTTGATGAGGGGTTTATCACTGCTACCGATGTGGCTGATTATCTGAGTAGAAAGGGTATGCCGTTTAGGCAATCGCACGAAGTTACAGGGAAAATAGTGGGCTACGCTGAAGAAAAGGGAAGGGAGCTTCTGAATCTTCATATTTCTGAATACCAGATGTTTTCAAACCTTTTTGATGAGGACCTCTATGATTTTATTACCCTGAACGGATCTATTGAGAGCAGAAAATCCTACGGCGGCACGGCAAAGAAAAACGTAGTTAAAATGATAAAGCTTGCCAAAAAAGAAATTACCGACTGGTAAGACTGAATCCCAAATAGCCAGTTAATGTAATTCTAATTAATTTGCTGATTTGATTGACTTATTTTAGCCTTTCTGGATACAAAAAAGGGAGCCGAAGCTTAACTTCAGCATTTGGATGTCTTCGGTATACTGGAAAAGAAGGGAAAATAAATTCCTGTATTGTGTCTATAATACTTCTATAAGTTAATCGACTACGTTTTTCAGATATACTCATACACAGTAGTTACTAAGGAGATCTAAACATGACGGAAATGACCAAAGAAGAATATAAAGAGTTTCTCCTTCAGGGAACAAAAACCGGGAAACTTGCTACTGTAAGAGAGGACGGTCGCCCGCATGTAGTTCCAATATGGTATGAGCTTGACGGGGATAATTTAGTCTTTACTACCGGTGAAACATCTGTCAAAGCCAAGAATATGACTCGTGATCCTAGAATCAGTATCAGTGTTGATGATCAAACCCCGCCCTATTCCTTCGTTACAATCGAAGGCACGGCAAGCTTCTCTGAAGATCCGGAAGAACTGCTACACTGGGCAACAAAGATTGGAGGAAGATATATGGGAGAGGATAAGGCGGAGGCCTTTGGAAAACGAAATGCAGCAGAGGGAGAGCTTCTTGTGAAAATCACCCCTACAAAAGTTATAGCTCATAAAGATGTAACAGCGTGGTAAGGTAATAGGTTATGGGACTTCTTGTAGAGGGAAAATGGCAGGATAAATGGTACGACACGAAATCCACAGGCGGGCGCTTTGTCAGAAGGGAAAGTCAATTCAGAGACTGGATTACTGCTGACGGTTCTTCTGGGTTTAAAGCGGAACCTGACCGTTACCATCTATATATCTCATTAGCTTGCCCCTGGGCTCATCGCACCCTGATCTTTAGAAAACTAAAAAAGCTAGAGGATATAATCTCACTCTCAATTGTAGACCCCTTGATGCAGGAGAACGGGTGGGAGTTTACAGACTACCCGGGTTCAATACGTGATACGGTAAACGGGTCTCATTATTTACACGAAATCTATACCGCGGCTAAAGCGGACTACACCGGTCGAGTTACTGTCCCGGTTCTTTGGGACAAAGAAAATAAGACAATAGTTAATAACGAGTCTTCAGAAATTATCCGTATGCTGAACTCGGAATTCAATGAATACGGAGATTCTGAACCTGACTTTTATCCTCTGGGGTTAAGAGATGAAATTGACAGAATAAATTCGACTGTATATGACAATATAAATAATGGAGTTTATAAATGCGGCTTTGCTACGAGTCAACAAGCATATGAGGAGGCTTTTAACAATTTGTTTCATACCCTGGATAAGATCGAGAACTCATTAGCGGAGCGGCGCTATCTTGTAGGCGATAAAATGACTGAGGCAGATTGGCGCCTATTCACAACACTTCTCAGGTTTGATTCCGTCTATTACACTCATTTTAAATGTAACTTACGTCGCATCGAAGAATATCCGAATTTGTCCAATTATCTAAGAGAGCTCTATCAATTTCCAGGTCTAGAAGAGACTGTAAACCTCAAACACATTAAGGAGCATTACTTTAAAAGCCATAAATCTATAAATCCATCCGGCATTGTCCCGTCGGGCCCTGAGCTTGATTTATCAACCCCCCATAACAGGGCTTAAATTAGACGATAAGATCTTCTATACCGCAATTCACTATTGAACTAATATAGTTTTAGAACCATAATTATCTTAAATGGCGATATTGGATTTTCCTTTGATTTTAGTACATTATAAACAAGCTTATTAATTCAGATTATAGGAGAAAGGATGGAGTTCCATTCCGAGGGGCCCTCTAAGCCCTCAGGTGCAGGGAGTATAGTTTCAAGACTCTTATCAGCCGAAAAAGGAAGCTCTAAGGTATTGTTATGGGCACTTTTTGTCGGTTGTTTAACGGGTTTTGCAGGAGCACTTTTTCAAATCGCCTTAGCCCAGTTAGCCACTCTAAAAAACATGTTAATGAATTATCTTGAGGCAACTCCTGGTCTCCCTCTAATCGGATCCATTGCACTCTCCGGAATCATGGTCTATTTAGCCTTTTTACTAGTAAGAAATATTGCTCCCGAAACTGGTGGAAGCGGAGTACAGGAGATTGAAGGCGCTTTAGATGAGGTAAGGCCCTTAAGATGGAAAAGGGTAATACCCGTCAAATTCTTTGGCGGTTTGCTATCGCTAGGAAGCGGCATGGTATTAGGACGTGAAGGACCTACGATTCAAATAGGTGGCAATATCGGGAAGATGATATCCGATATTTTCAGAGTTCATAAAGACGATACACATGCTTTGGTTGCGGCTGGAGCTGGAGCTGGATTATCGGCTGCATTTAATGCTCCACTCGCGGGAATTTTGTTTGTGTTTGAAGAAATGCGGCCCGAATTTAAGTACAACTTCCTTTCGGTTCAAGCCGTGATAATTGCCTCAGCCTCGGCTGATATTATGCTCAGAATCATGGTAGGACAAAGCCTTGCAATTCCCATGCACATGTTGTCCGCTCCTCCTCTGCCTTCACTATTTCTTTTCCTTATATTCGGTTGTGTATTCGGGCTTTTCGGCTTCATATTTAATCGATTACTGGTAAGGACACTAAATTTCTTCTCCGCTTTAACCGGATGGCCCTTTACGTTGACTGGACTTATAGTAGGTGGATTAATAGGTGCACTGGTATGGCTTTTCCCTGACACTGTAGGTGGGGGTTATGCAGTAATACCAAAAGCCTTAGGTGGCTCGATTCCTGTAATGATAATGTTATTAGTTTTTGTTGCCAGATTCGGAACCACTATGATTAGTTATGGTTCCGGCGCAATAGGAGGCATTTTTGCTCCTATGTTAGCCTTAGGAACTTTATTTGGTATGTGGTTTGGACACTTTGCGCATTTCTTGCTGCCTGATTTAGTAGTTCAACCTGAAGTGTTTGCAGTAGCAGGAATGGCGGCACTCTTCTGTGCTACTGTCAGAGCACCCCTTACCGGTATCGCGCTTACAATAGAGATGACCGGTAATTATCTCATGATATTGCCCTTAATTCTGACATGTATAACATCCACTATAGTAGCTCAGGGTCTGGGCGGTCAGCCAATTTATACCGTACTTTTAAAACGTACTTTAGATCTGGCTAAGAAAATCGGGAAATAATCTAATTATTATCGTTTTAGAAAACTATATATCAGAATTGAGAAAGGCTAGTACTTTTTTTTAAAATGGATAAATGATAGTTTTAAGACACTTCTTCTTTGCAGCCGCCCTCATCCAGTATCTTTTCTATTTCGTAGCCTGCCGCAATAGTTGCAATACGGGATATCAATTCAAGGGCAGGAGAACATAGGATCTCGACGTCTTTAGACCGAGCTGTTTCATCACAGGGATCTATATGGGCAAATTCCATGCCTCTTGTGTTTAAATTTTCAAATTCATTCTTGCTTTTATTAAGCCTTAAAAATCCGCCTGCAACTTTGGTATCTACTAGATAAAACACAGGCTCGGCTGTAATGTCTAAGCCAAATTTCAAAGAAGTTGGAACACCCTCCTGAATCACCACATCCCTTACAGGGTTTCCACCTTTGCTAACGCGCATTCGTTTACGTTTTTCAGAGTTAAACCCTATTACATCATTCCCACTTGATACGTTTACAACAGCCATTCCGTAAGTTCCAGAATTACTCTTAATAAACAGATAAGGGTCTTCTTTAATACCTCTCGCCTCATATTCTGTTTTTAGCTTACTTATCATTGAATCCACAACTTGGGCAACTTTTCCCCTGTCTTCTCTGCTGTCAAAATCAACACCTTCGTCAACTATTGTATCAATTGAGATCACCCAAGGATCGATCCCAAGTATCTCAGCAACTTCTCCTGCGAGCTTATTATAAAATTCAAAATGTACGCTCTTTTTTCTTGTATGCCATCCAATTTCCACTGGGGGCTCCACCGGTTGTAATATATCTCTTAGTGTTTTGGGACATTTCTCAGAAAAGTCATTATTAATTAATAAAAGATCCGGAATATAATTTGAAGTCACGACCTTGTTATCTTGTTTAGTCGCTCTATATGCCTTTACCGACTTCCCTGAAGCAGCTTCAAATTCCATCTCGTCCGGGAGATTATCGTCACTTATGATTCCTACCTCAACCCTGTAGCCGACATTTTCAAGAATTGATTTGAGTACTGAGATATTCTCCCAGTAAAAAGTATTTCTTGTATGAAGCTCCGGGATTATGAGGATGTTATTAGTATTTGGATATTCCCGATGGAAGTAACCTTTAAATAGAGAAGACGCTTGTTTTTTGAATATTTCAGAAAGATTGTTAAAACCGGCAGGAAAAACGTTTGTATCGACCGGTACTACCTTGTGATCGGAAATCCTTATATCAACTGAAGTATAGAGGGGGATAAAGACTTTACCAATTTGGTTACTAATCCACGAATCCAGTTTATCTTTGTTCTGAGATATCTTTAAATTTAAATCTTGAAGATGCTTCATCAATTACTAATCCTTCACAACATATGTGCCTGCGATTTTATCGTGCCACGACTGGGACCGTGAATCGAATATAGACCAAATAAAGCCTATAAATAAAAATGCAATTGATATATAATAGCCAATCCATCTGACAAACGACTCCCAAAACCCTACCGTATTCCCCTGCTCTGTAATTAACCTTATACCTAATAACATCTTACCGATTGTTTTCCCACTATATCCATGAAGGATAACGAAATAAGCAGATCCTAGAAAAAATAGCAGCAAATAAATCGGAATGGAAACTTTTCTTAAATTATAGGACTCAATATTAGAATCGTTTACAAAATATATGCCAGCTCCAAACGCTAGTAATGCGACCACAGATATAAGAGCTAGATCAATAAAAAATGCCAACGCTCTTGAATTTAATCCCGCTAAGTTAAAAGATATGTAATCGGCATCATACTTTTCTATACCTAGTTCACCTAGTGATACTTCATTCTCAGGAATATCGAACGAATCAAAGTTATCAGTCTCTATATCTTTATCGGGCATTTTTTCTTTAGATGCATGAATTGATAATAAAGATTCCTATGTACAAAACCTAATTAATTCAAATGTTATTAAGGCTGCAATCTCCCTTAATATGTTACTTCATAAACCAATTCTAAAGCAAGGTTGAATGGAAAAGAAAGTTATTTGAAATATAAAAAACTGCACCTAACCCCATACAGGACCAGGTGCAGTTTGAAATTGTCAAATTTATATTATTTATGAATCTTGAGACAACTTGAGAGCAATGGCTGACTTTACACCGTCAGGATTTGCTCCGGGAACTATCATGCCTTCTATAACAAAGGTCGGCGTGGAACTCACCCCAATTGCTTGAGCCTCTTTCATCTCTTGATTTACTTTAGCTGCAATTTCCTTTGATCCAAGACACTGCTTAAATTTTTTGGTATTCAATCCAATTTTCTTAGCGTATCCTGTAAATGTTTCATCAGCATTTGCCAAATTGATTTTGCTCTGATTGTCGAAAATCTCATCGTGAAAAGCCCAGAATTTATCATTTCCCTGCTCGTATGCACATAATGAAGCAATGGAAGCTTTCATGGCCCAATCATGGATTTGTAGAGGTAGTTGCTTATATGAAATTTTAATCTTGCCGTCATATTGTTTTAAGATGTCAGGAAGCATATCCTTTCCTCTTTTACAAAATGGGCATTGGAAATCGGAGTATTCAACTACCGTAACCTGAGCGTCCTTAGCTCCTTTGGTAGGTATATTGTCAAGAGATATTTTTTCCATAATCTCTTTATGAGGATCTATGGTAGAATCCAGAATATCAGTACTAAATCCCGGTCTACCCAATACCAAATATTTCCCGTCCTGACTCACAAATAGAGGTATCTGCTGGCGACCAGTTCCTACGGTCCCCTTCTTCAGCCCAGCTACACCTGTATCAGTGAAATCTTTGGTATCTGTAATATTAGCAGCTAAGATCACATACTTAGCATCCCCAAGTATATAAATTGGGACTTGGTTTCTACCAACCGGTATAGTACCCTGTTTAAATCCT
>SMWY01000037.1 GCA_004356555.1 Candidatus Dadabacteria bacterium | reverse complement strand
CCTTTTTGCTGCTGGTGAGAGCTTTATTTACTATTTGAATATTTGATCCTTTGGGCTCAATCTTTATAGCAGGACTGTTTCCTGGCTTTGAGGCATAAACTTTTAATTCGATAATATTGTAATTAAAGGAGAGCGCGCTAATCGCCGGGCTGTAAAAATCGTCCTTCCATTCTTCCTTCCATCCTTTTGCATATCTAGTGTTTCCGAAGTAAGAATCATCAACTATTATGTTGCCCTTGATTTCTTTAACGCCTCTTCGTTTAAGCTGAAACACTATATATCCAAGATGCCCCTCAGAGAGAGTCGCATCACCGTAACCTTTTATATACAGGCCGCCATGAAGAACGCCGTTTGATATCCCACCACCAGAATAGAACTCGGTCTTAAACCTATAGTCTTTACCCAGAAGGGAGAGCGCAGACACTGAAATAATTATCTTTTCGTTAGATGCAGGAATGTACATTTTGTGGGGATTGTGCTCAAATATAGTTTCTCCTGTGGTTAGTGATTTAACTACTACTCCAAGCTTTCCATTTTTACTGGGGTTTTCATTTAGCAATGGTCTTAGACTGGCTGCGTATGTATCATTTGCTGATTCGGCAACCTGGCTTGTCGCAATAATGAGGAATAATAAAAGGGAGAATAAAAAGCTTCTCATATTAGAATCAATATATTAACACTAGGCTCAATTCTTTGCAAAGGATGTTTTCAGATTTTAAAATTGTCATCTTATTAAGAATAGAGTTTGCAAATTTAATAAGCTTATTTAGATATTGGAAAGATGCCTTAAGGCTACGCATGTGATATCCTTTTATTTATTGCCCAGATGGGCGAAGTCTTTAGAAGTTTAAATTAAATTGAGGTTTAATTATTGGACTCTATTAAAGCCATTTTCTTTGATCTTGGGGATACTCTAGCATCAACTGACCCTCCTTATCTATATAGAATTGCTCAGGCCATGAGAGAGGCGGGACTTGAGATTTCTAATGAGGAATTTGAGGTCGAGTATATAAAGGCAGATTATAAGCTCTTCTTAAAACATAAGGAAAGAGGTGGTATAACCCCGAGGGAACATCGAGAATGGTTCCTGCCTATTCTTTATGAATCTTTATTACCCAGTCAAGAGGTGAATCAGTTCCGCCGAAAAGTTAGAGAAGCGATGGGTCAAATAGAATTTGGCAGAGTTACTCTTCCCGGGGCCACTGAGCTCTTGGATTATTTAAAGGCCAAGGGATATATACTAGCGGTTATATCAAACAATGACGGCAGGACTGAAGAGAAATGTGATGAGGTATCTATAAGGGAATATTTTGATATCATTTTAGATTCAACAAATTTGGATTTAATAAAGCCCGACTCCCGTATATTCGAGCATGCGCTTAGTAGGCTTGGACTTACCACATCAGAGGCCATCCATATAGGAGATATGTATGGAGCTGACGTTATGGGGGGCATGAATGCGGGTTTGGATGTTATTTGGGTTAACCATAGAAATATTGAGGGGTTCAGCCATCCTTTGGTGAAAGAAGTCTCAGGTTTGGCTGAAATAAAAGACCTTTTTTAATAAATCTAAAAAG
This sequence comes from Candidatus Dadabacteria bacterium, assembly GCA_004356555.1. Taxonomy (GTDB): domain Bacteria; phylum Desulfobacterota_D; class UBA1144; order Nemesobacterales; family UBA2774; genus CR02bin9. The sequence goes on along the minus strand of SMWY01000037.1, from coordinate 9,121 downwards.
TCTATTAAAGTAATTACACAGATTAAATCTAAGTTTTTTTTCATTCAAATAAGGGCATATGATTTATGAAAGGCGAGATTAAAATAGAGGGTGCGAGAGAAAACAATCTAAAGAACATTAATGTCTCAATTCCTTGGCATAAGTTCACAGTCATTACAGGGCTTAGCGGTTCAGGGAAATCTTCACTGGCGCTCGACACCTTATATGCTGAAGGTCTTAGAAGATATATTGAGTGTCTCTCAACCTACGCAAGGCAGTTTCTTGAACGTGTTGACCGTCCTGATATGGACGATATTTCGGGGCTTCCTCCCGCTGTTGCCATTGAGAGCAGGAACTCGGTTAGAAACTCACGGTCTACGGTAGGTACTACAACCGAAATTTACGATTATCTAAGATTACTGTATTCAAAAATTGGGGAAACCTATTGCCCTAATTGTGATATCGAGGTTAAACTCCGCTCGCCCGAGGACATTGTCCACGAACTACTAGAAAATTATCATGATAAAAGGGCAGTATTAACATTCCCGATTGAAGATATGAATCCTACGCCAAAAGGGTTGCTTTCTAAGGGTTTTACAAGAATTTTGCTGAATGGAGAAACTAAAGACCTCGAAGGATTGGATGAATTTCCCAATGGTTCTCAGGTAGTTATTGACAGGATCGTAATTAAGAAAAGCTCTTTTTCGAGGATAGTCGATTCTTTGGAGGTAGGTTTCTCGGATAGTAAATATATAAATGTTCACATTTTGGAAGATAAGGCGCTACGCTACTCTAAAGATCTTGAATGCACATCGTGCCATACCCGGTTTGATGAACCTGTGCCACTTCTGTTTTCCTTTAACAGCCCACAGGGTGCGTGTCCACAGTGTAATGGATTCGGAAACATCTTAAAATTGGACCCGGACTTAGTAATCCCTAATCCCGATAAAACTCTTGCCCAAGGAGCAGTAGAGCCTCTTACCAAACCGTCTCATCAATTCCGGATGAGAAAGCTCCTAGAGTCTGCGGAGGAATACGGAGTCGATGTTCATAAACCGTTTTCAAAATTACCTAAGAAATCCAAAGACCTTGTATTTCAAGGTATGGGTTCGTTTAAAGGGATAGATGGTTTTTTCAAGTATTTGGAACGAAAGAGTTATAAGATGCACGTAAGGGTGTTCTTAAGTAAATACCGCTCTGCCATTGGCTGTGATCTATGCGGAGGAAGCAGGTTAAAGAAAGAAGCCCTTTGGGTTAAGATCGGAGGAAAGAACATATCTCAAATTTCAGATTTATCGATTGATAAGCTTAAGAATTTCTTCGATAAATTAAGAATCACTGACTATGAAAGCCAGATCGCGGATGAGATATTAAAACAAATAAATTCCAGGGTCTCTTTCTTGGTTAAAGTGGGTCTGGAATATCTTACTTTGTCCAGGCTTTCAAAAACCCTTTCAGGGGGAGAGGCGCAGAGGGTAAATCTCGCATGCCAGCTTGGATCTACACTTACCGACACACTCTATATAATGGACGAGCCCTCTATAGGACTTCATCAGAGGGATTTGTCTCGCTTGATATCTTTAATAAAAGAGCTTCGTAACAGAGATAATACGGTTGTTGTTGTAGAGCATGATTTTGATATGATAGGCTCGGCTGATCATATAGTAGAACTTGGTCCAATGGCGGGGGAAAGAGGCGGGTACATAGTTTATCAGGGATCGGTTAAGAATTTCTTTAAAAACGGTAACGATTCACTGACAAAAAAGTATATATTAGAAAAAGAGGGGATATCTGTTCCATCTAAAAGGAGAAAAGGGAGTGGAAAAAGTTTAACGGTAGTTGGCGCAAGGGAGAATAATTTAAAGAATATAACTATGCCCTTTCCTTTAAAGACGTTTATATGTGTGACAGGGGTGTCGGGATCAGGTAAAAGCTCACTCGTGCACGATGTGCTATATTCAGGGATAGCCAGGAAGTTCCATAGCGATATAGAAAGGGTTGGTAAGTATGACGAGATTAAGGGCATGGATAATATCTCAGACGTGATTATGCTCGACCAAAATCCGATTGGTAAAACCTCAAGATCAAACCCTGTAACGTATATCAAGGTTTATGATTTGATTAGAAAAGTTTTAGCCGAAACCTACCAGGCTAAGTCAAAGGGGCTTACCCTGTCTCATTTCTCCTTTAACGTCTCAGGAGGAAGATGTGAAGTCTGTGAGGGTGAGGGAAGACAAAAAATAGAAATGCACTTCCTGGCAGATGTGTATGTGATCTGTGAAGAATGCAATGGTAAAAGATTTAAAAAAGAGGTGCTGGATGTTAAGTATAAGAATAAGAACATTATAGATATCCTGGCACTAACTGTGGATCAGGCAATTAACTTTTTCTTTGAGGTTCCCCAATTAGGCAGGAAGCTCAAGATTCTACAGGACGTAGGGCTTGGCTATATCAGACTCGGACAGCCGGCGCCTACTCTATCAGGTGGCGAAGCGCAGAGGATTAAGATCGCTAGGGAGCTTGGCAGGAGGGGTGGCAATGACATTCTGTATATCCTGGATGAGCCCACTGTAGGGCTTCACGCTGCGGATGTAAAAAAACTCTTGGATGTTATCAATAAACTCGTTCTTTCAGGACATACGGTTATTGTCATTGAGCATAACATGGATGTGATTAAGTCTGCTGACCATGTGATAGACCTCGGCCCTGAGGGCGGAGATAAAGGTGGGCATCTAGTTGTTCAAGGCACACCTGAAGAAGTAGCGGAATGCAAAAAGTCTCACACCGGGAAGTACCTAAAGAAAGCTTTGGGACTATAGGTACGCTCACAACTCTTTAGTTTATTGGTAATGTTTCATAAATCATATAAAATATCATCTTTAAAATTCTTGGAGTCCACTTAAATTTAGACCTATAGACTTGTAAATCAATAAATAGGGTATATATAAGTTTTAAAAGGGGTAAATATCCATATGGCAGCCGGAAAAAGGGATTATTATGAAGTGCTGGGTGTATCTAGAGATACAGATCCGCAAGAGATAAAAAAGGCTTATCGCAAACTTGCGATGGAGTACCATCCTGACCATAACCAAGAACCTGATGCTGAGGAGAAATTCAAAGAATTATCTGAAGCCTATGGGGTTTTATCAGACGCTGAAAAGCGCTCCAGATACGACAGGGGTGGTTTTGCGGGCTTAGACGGCATGTCCGCTGAGGATATTTTCGGGGGCATAAACTTCGGAGATATTTTTGGTAACAGAGGCGGAGGGCTCGGCGGCTCTATATTTGATGATATATTTGGTTTCGGACGTGGAAGAAGAAGAGGCCCAGCCCCGGGAAGCAATGTAGAGGTAGAAATCACCATACCTTTAAAGCGAGTACTTACAGGGGGCGAAGAGGCAGTTGTTTACAACAGGTTAGAGGCTTGTCCTTCGTGCGAAGGCTCGAGAGCAAAGGCGGGTACAGAGCCTAAAAAATGTGCCGAGTGTGATGGTGCGGGACAAAAGGTTTACACTACTCATCAGCAAGGCATGACATTTCAGCAAGTTGCGGGCTGTCCGGCCTGTCAGGGACAGGGATCCATAATTGAAGAGCTTTGCCCGGATTGTGATGGTAGAGGAAGTGTTGAGAGGGAAACCAAAATAGAAATCAATGTGCCCCCTGGTATAGAAGAAGGGGTTGCCTTAAGAGTACCAGGCCATGGTAATCTGAGCTCCGATCAAGGAGCTCCTCCGGGAGACCTTATAGTCGTAATTCATACAGAAAAAGATAAGAGGTTTGAAAGAAAGGGCGAGCACCTCTACCGTAATGTCAAAATTCAAATTTCAGATGCGGTATTCGGAACGAAGATAGATGTTCCTATTTTGGTTGGAGAGGTAGAGGTTAAAATTCCTGCCGGCACGCAACCGGGGACAGTGATGAGGCTTGGAAATGAGGGTCTACCAGGATTTAGATCTGGAAGAAGAGGAGATATTTATCTCAACATCCAGGTAGAAATACCTAAGAAACCTTCTAAAGCGGAAAAGAAAATTTTTGAGGAATTAAGAGATCTAGGTAAGAAGAAAGAATAATTAAAGCAATCAATAATCTTGAATTCCAACAGAGAAGGGAAAGCTGACTACATTATGCTTTGTCGTTCCTTCAACCGAATAACCTATATCCAGTGTAACATGATTCGCTTCGCTGATGGTGTGTCTGAAGTAAAGATATCCGGTTACAGTCGCCCCCGGATATACAGGCCCCAGGCTCAGTGCTTGAGTTAAGATATCTGAGGTGTTAACGGGTTTTGAATAATAGGCGGGGGGAGGCGGGTAATAATACACTGGAGAATATCCGTAAATACCAAGCGACCTGTATCCACGTCCATATCCACGGCGTCCGTAACCGCGCCTGCCGTAATATCCTCCCCCAAAACCGAATCCTACTCCTACTGATACTTGTGGATATGAATAACCTCCCTGATTTGTGACACCGGAAGAATTATTGAAAATACTTGCTACTGTATCGGGAGACAGAGGAGTGTATTGTGTCTTGAATTGATCAAACAGGACTATGTCTTCATAGTCAACGATTATAGTCCTGCCAGAGTTGTTTACAATTTTTACGTAATAGGGAGTTACATAATTCTCGAGGTTCTTTGGAGTCCAGGGCCAGTAAAATGGAGTTACTGCGATAATTACACCATCTTCAGTAGTATTTGTGGTTGGGATAGGTTGAGGTTGATAGCCCCCTCCGTAAAGTCCTGATGAAGCGCACCCCGTGACTAATAGCGCTGAGATTAAAAATATAATCCCCGTGTGAATAGAGTTGTATTTCACAATACGTTTAAGTATAAGAGATGAATCTTGCACTTTCCATGGAATTTTTATTTGATTCATTTTGTGATTTGGCTAAGATACCCTTATTTGCTAAGCTATGGTTCAAAAATCCAAAGGAGATCAGGAAAAAATGGGTAACTATCCGCCGGGGCTTGATGTTGCAGTTGACTACAAATTTATGGACGCTCTTTTCGAAAGAAGATCGAGAAGGTTCGGTCTCGGGATGGAGATAGAAAAGGGACCGCTTCAATATAAATCCAAGCATGAATCTGTACCCCTGACCGAGCTTGAGGAAGCCTTAATTGTTTGGAACGGGCTGGGAATAAAAAATATAAACCTCTCCGATTTTCCGCCTCATGTTGGACTTGATCTGGAAATGCAGTTTACAAGTAAAACTATCCCTGCCCTTGGAGATGTTCACAGGACTGAGCTTTTTTACACTAATGATGAAGCTACTTACATGGTAAAAATGCATGATAAACGGGCCGAAGATTTTAGAGGTCTTGAAGGGCTTAGCCGTGATAAGAGGGTCGATAGAATTTTAGAGCTTTTTAGAGAGTCTAGAGTAAAGCTTGAAGATAAGCGTGCCGACCTGCCATCGAAACCGCCCGGAATAGCCGGACACAATCTCTGGAATGTGAATAAGCCCGGCACTACCCTATTTATGCCGGTTACAGATCTTTCAGCCTGTATTATAAACCTTTTCTTCTTCTATATGAGGCCCGATCACAGGTTTAATTTTGTAGATGAGCTCCATAATTTAAGACTTCCCGGAACCACACAGTGGCTTGAGAGCGGATTTCTTGATAAAGGTAAGCGCATGCCGCTTATAGAAGCTGAGCTAAGGTTTGCAAACGGATATATAGCGGAGCAGGCGTTTATGGGCCAGAATATGGTGTTAACACTCCAGACGCTAGGACTTGGTGGATGGCTCTTTAGCGGATTCGCTAGCATGTTTATGCTTGGAGGAACGCCGTTTAATAAAGGTCTTGGCTTTAGATTCATAACACCTGACCTTAAAGGCGATACGGGAAACCCAAATCCCGTTGCAGTGGGTAAAGATGAGCTGTTCCATTCATTCTGCCCTCCTTATTATAAAGATATGGGGGAGGCGGTAGAAGCATTTAACGATGCTAAATGGACTAATTGGGAGTCCCATACTTTGCCTTATTTGAACCCAGAGAGTGTATTGGCAGAGGTCGAAAGACCCGGCAAAGACGAGATACAGGTAGTAAAGGATATTTGCAACTATATCTATGATACTTACGGCAGGTTCCCTGCTTTCTCGGATCCGATGTTTCTAAGGTTCATGGTTCAAGCTCATCACTTGGATCTAGACTTCTACGACGAATTCTATCCTCCTGGCGCCTACACCGAAAACCATAAGAATCATTTTAAACTCTGGCATCCTGAGATTCCCAACCCCTTTGAAGGTAAATGAAAAAGATCTTCGTAACCTCTCAATATCCCGGGGAATCAGTAAAACATCTCGCTGGAAAATACGATGTGGAGGTGTTTCCAAAATCTACATTGCCAACTAATCAGGAACTTTTGGAAAATGCTAAAGGGGCTGTAGCACTAATTACAACAGTATCGGATATGGTAGATAAAAAAGTGATCGACCTCTGTCCCGATTTAAAAATCGTATCCAACTCAGGGGTAGGGTATGAGAATGTTGATATTTTCTATGCTACCGAAAAGGGTGTTTTCGTTACCAACACCCCAAACGTGCTTACGGAAACAACTGCCGATCTTGCCTGGGCATTGATGTTCTCTGTAGCGAGAAGAATTGTTGAGGCTGATGCTTACGTAAGAGAAGGCAAATTCAAATGCTGGCACCCGTCCTTGCTTTTAGGCATGAACGTTCATGAAAAGACACTTGGTGTTTACGGCATGGGGCGTATCGGGACTGCCGTGGCTAAAAGGGCAAAGGGTTTTAATATACGCGTCATATATCAAAATAGGGGTAGAAACCAGATTGCGGAAGATGAAGCCGGTGCTTCTTTTGTAGATTTTGAAACTCTTCTAAAAGAATCGGACTACATTGTCATAACGGCCCCATTAACCGAGGATACAAGGGGTCGCTTTGGGTTGGATGAGTTTCGAAAGATGAAACCCACATCCATTATTGTTAATGTGGGCAGAGGGCCGATCATAAAGGAGGGTGAGCTTACAACTGCGCTTAAAGAGGGGTCTATTTGGGGCGCCGGGCTAGATGTTTTTGAAAATGAACCAGAAGTTAACGAAGAGCTCTTAACACTACAAAATACTGTTTTACTGCCTCATATAGGTAGCGCTTCAATCCAAACGCGGGAAAAGATGATAGATATGGCTGTAGAGAGCGTTGAGCTTGCCCTTAGCGGAGGTATTCCTAAACACTTGGTGAACCCGGAAGTTCTTCAAACCAAATAGAAGTAACAAAGGGCTTATGCTTTTATCTTACTTGTCCTCAGTATCTGAAGAAGATCTGAAAAGAGACCTAAAAGGTATTTTGAGAAGATAAAGTATGACTGCCGGGCGGAGAAAAATAGATGTAAATTGCCATATGTCCCCTGGAGTCATATAAATTTTAGAGTCCCAAATACCCATTTGTCCAGTTAAAACTACAAAATCTCCTTCTACGAATGCATCCTTAACAGTAATATCAAAATCGCCTGCATCGCTGCTAACTCTCATAATTCCTCCGATTTTATAACTTCATCTCTATCAGCCTAATTATCTCACAAATGAGCATTATTTGCCAACCTGAGAACACAATGGTCTATAAGTTTAATATAAGCGGGGGAGGGTTTTTAAAGTATGAAAGGAGTATTATCCAAGGGCTTTTTTCATAATTTCAACAGGCGCGTTCTCACCTGTCCAAATCTCAAAACTCTCTGCTCCCTGGTAAAGCAGCATGCTGAGTCCACCAGAAGCTTTATGTCCTAACTGCTTCGCTTCTTTTAAAAGGTTGGTATCAGGCGGTTTATATACAAGGTCGTAGACTACAGCATTTTTGTTAAGGCTTGTAAGAGGTATGTCGAGAGATCCTACGCCGTCCATTCCGGCGGGAGATGCATTTACCAAAATATCAGCTTCATTGAGTTTTTGCTCAATTAAGTTTTGATTATCTAGTTCCACAGTTTCAATTGTAATGTTTTGGAAATTAGCTTTAAATTGGTTTGCCAGCTCGAGCGCTTTGTCCTTAATAATGTCTGTAATATAGACAACTGCTCCGCCGTTCATACAAAACGCTGATAAAACTGCGCGTGCAGCGCCGCCCGCTCCGATTAGAAAGAGCGTATTGCCTTCAGGACTGAAATCAAGGTCCTCTCTAATCGCTCTTAAAAACCCTCCTACATCGGTGTTGTACCCCAAGAGTTTTCCGTTTTCATTTTTAACTGTATTAACCGCTCCTGTGAGTTTTGCGTCAGGGGATACTTCATCTAAATAGGGGATGATCGTTTGTTTATGGGGAATTGTGATATTGATTCCTCTAATTCCCATTACTCTTATCGCTCTTGTAGCCTCCTCTATACTTTCAGGATCAATATCAAACGCTACATAGACTGAATTCAGTCCCAGAGTGTTAAATGCGCTGTTGTGCATATCAGGGGACAGGCTATGTTTAACCGGATGGCCAAATATACCGTAAATGTCTGTAGTTGCTTTTACTCCCATTTATTGTCCTCACTTCTATTATAATAAACTAGTTTTTCGAAAGTATGACGTTTACTCTGTCGACGTCTTTTTTTATTTGCTCAACCAGGGCTTGGGGACCATTGAATTTCTGCTCATCCCTTACCCGGTCTACAAACTCTACCTCTATTCTTTTCTTATATATGTCCTCATTAAAGTTAAATATGTGTGTTTCAATTACAAGTTCGTTATTTCCGAAAGTAGGTCGATAACCTACATTAGTTATGCTATTTAATACTATGCCGTCTACATGTGCCAGTGTCGCATATACTCCGACTTTAGGAAGGATATCCCAATCCGTATCCAGATTAGCCGTAGGGAATCCGATTTGTCTTCCTCTTCTTTCGCCTTCCTTTACCTGACCCTCGATATAAAAATTATATCCCAGGAATTTGCCTGCTTTTGTCATGTTGCCTTCCTTGACCAGGTTTCTAATAGCAGTACTGCTGACTATTTCACCCTCGATCTGTGCGGATCCAACAACCTCAGTATCAAAGCCATATTGCGCCCCCATTTTATCTAGAAGGTCCAAGTTCCCCTCTCTCTTCCTTCCGAATGAAAAGCCCGGTCCTACAATCAGGTGCTTAAGATTGAGCTTGCCAATGAGAATATCAGTAACGAAATCTTTTGCCGGAATCTTAGCTATG
>SMWY01000036.1 GCA_004356555.1 Candidatus Dadabacteria bacterium | reverse complement strand
CTATGGGACTTGAAGAATTAACAACGACTAAGTTCATTGTTCTAGGAGAGGGCCAGATAAGAGAGTAAATCCATCTATAAAGGAGGATGGGGTATTGAGACAGGCAAGATTAAAATCAAAAAAGCGCACTCAGTCATTGCACGTTTCACCTAGGGTGGAACAACGATCAAAAAAGACCGATAAATCTATAAAAAGACTAATAAAGAATTCCTTTGAAGATTATTCCAAAGAAGCACTAAATTTAGATATGGACAGTACTTTCCAGGATGAGATAGACGAGAAATTAATGAATGAACTTTCGGAGACGGAGGTTGATTTAAAAGAAGTGCCTTCTAAGGAAAATACTACTGATAATGATACACCTAAGTTTACGCCTGATGAAGAGTTCAGGCTGCTTCAAGTTTATTTTAAAGAGATGGGCACAGAACCTCTTCTTACTCCCAAGGAAGAAGTTGAGGTATCAGCCAAAATAAAGAAGTGTGAGGTTAAAGCTGCTGAAGCTAAAATGTTTATTGAATCTGTTTTTGAAAAAAGCTTAACCCAATCCCTCCAAAACACTGTTTCAAACGTAGAAAAAAGAACTAACAGCAGCATAATCAAAAGTTCCGCCAGAAATAAAAAAGGAAGTTCCGCCAAATTAAAATTTGATAAGGACGTTGCTAAAAAAAGTATAAGACGCTCTAGCCTACTTTGTAAATTATATATATTAAGAGCCAGGCGATTTAAAGAAAGATTTATTAAAGCCAATTTGAGATTGGTCGTCAGTATAGCTAAAAGGTATATGAGCCGCGGGCTCCCCCTTCCGGATCTTATTCAGGAAGGCAATGTAGGGCTTATGAGGGCAGTTGAGAGATTTGATCATACAAAGGGATATAAATTTTCGACCTATGCCTCCTGGTGGATTCATCAGGCAATCTCAAGGTCCCTATTGGATCAGACGAGAACGATACGTGTACCGGTTTATGTCTTGGAGCAAGCTTCTAAAGTACATAGAATAAGCTCAGTCATGAATAGAGAGATAGGCAGGAGACCTCTTCCTGAGGAAATCTCCGATAAAACCGGTATCTCAGTAGAGGGGGTAAAAAGGGTTCTGGAAGCCACAAAAGAAGTTGTTCAACTCGACTCTCCGGTGCTGGATGGAGAAAAAACTACCTTACTTGATTTTATACCCGATGATATTTCGGGAATACCTGACTATGCAGTGGCAAAAGCGGCTTTAGGTTTAAAGATAAAAGATGCTCTCTCAACTTTGACCCCGAGAGAAGAGCTTATTTTAAAGATGCGCTTTGGAATCGACTATGAAACCACTTTCACTTTGGACGAAATAGGCAAGCACTTTGAGCTTACAAGAGAGCGTATTAGACAAATTGAAAAGAGATCACTAGAAAAGCTTGAGGCCTCCGAGGTAGGAGTAATCTTAAAAAGCTTTCTTGAGTAGACCAGGTGATTTTAGGACTCACACTTAAAAACTTCACTATAATTGAAGACCTTTCTGTAGGCCTTAGCTCCGGTTTGAATATTATTACCGGGGAAACAGGTGCCGGTAAGTCTGTGATTGTTGACGCTATCAACATTATACTTGGAGATAAAGCTTCTCCCGATAATATTAAATCGGGCAAAGAAGAAGCTCATATAGAAGCTCTGTTTGATATATCGAGTGACGAAGTGATTCAAGAAAGGCTGAAATCTTCGGGTTTTGATATTTCCTCAGGCGAGCTCCTGATCAAACGTGTGATATATCCTAACGCAAGAAGCCGTGTGTTCATTAACGGCAGCCTTTCAACCTTAACACTCTTATCAACAATCACCCAGGGTCTTGTGGACATATTCAACCAGCACGAGCACCAAAGCCTCTTAAAAGAAGAAAACCACCTAAAGATATTAGACAATTTCGGGGAGACAGCCAATGAGGTTTCTAGGTTAAGGGAGCAATATCAAAATTATCTTGAAGCTAAAAAAGAACTAGATGACCTTATACAATCTCAGAAAGACAGATTTGAGAAAGAGGATTATCTAAAATACCAGCTAAGTGAGATTGACGGGGCCGAGCTTCAGTTAGGAGAAGATGAGAAGCTTGAAGCAGAAAAGTTAAAACTAATTAATACTGAAAGGCTTAATTCTACGACCCAGGGCGCTTATGATATCCTTTATGAGAGTGAAAGCTCTATCTTGGGTTCGCTTCAACGAGTAAGTGACGATCTTCTAAATTCAGGAAAAATAGACTCTACACTCGCTGAGATAGGACAGTCAATAGAAAAAGGCAGGCTTCAAATACAGGACGCTGCATTTTCCTTGAGGGATTACAATTCTGAGCTTACACATGACTCAGGCAGACTGGATATTGTTGAAGATAGGATTCATCTCATAGGAGACCTAAAGAGAAAGTATGGGGAGAGTGTCTCTCAAATAATCCTAAAGCGTGATGAAATAGAAAAAGAACTAAATAATATAGAGCATTTCGACGAACGTGTTAAATCACTAAGCAGTGAATCTCAAATGTTAATGGACGAATTACTAAGCTTGGCAGGGAAAATATCTAAGAAAAGAAAACAATCGTCAAAGAAATTAACTTCAGTTCTAGAGAAGGGGTTAAATGAGGTAGGTATTAAAGGCGGCCAATTTCATATAGAGTTTACGGACAAAGAGATATCATCAAACGGGGTAGACGATATATCTTTTCTATTTTCAGCTAATCCTGATGAGAAACCAAAACCCCTTATAAAAGTAGCCTCAGGCGGTGAGCTGTCCCGTATAATGCTGGTCCTCAAGGAAGTAATTGCAAGAGTAGAAGGGGGTTCTGTCATAATATTCGATGAAGCCGACTCAGGAGTAGGAGGGGCCGTTGCAGAGGCAGTTGGACAAAAAATCAGAAAACTATCTCAGTCCTACCAAGTGATATGCATCACTCATCTGCCCCAGGTAGCAAAATTTGCCGACTCACATCTTGTTGTGTCAAAAACTCACAACGACAACAAAACACAAGTTACTATAAAGAGCCTTGAAGGGGATGAAAGAGTTGCTGAGCTTGCAAGAATGATAGGCGGCTTTAACATTACTCAAAAGACCATAGATGCCGCATATGAGATGCTAAAACACTAATCATCATTTAACTTATATTTAATAACCCGTTAAAATTATCCAAACAAATTCTATAAGATCGGTCGGGGATGACAATGTTTGTCTTATACTGGGAGACAACTTGTTTTATGGCCACGGGCTTCTAGAAATACTAAAAGCGCAGCTTCACTTAAAGAAGGCGGGATTGTATTTGGCTATCCAGTTAAGGACCCGGCGCTTGATCAAATTCCAGAGGAGTAATTACCGGTATATAAAACATGAAAAATCTACTAGTTACAGGTGGGGCGGGTTTCATTGGGGCAAATTTTATCCGGTATCTACTTGAGGAATCTGATTATGAAGGACGCGTTATTAATGTAGACAAACTCACATATGCCGGTAACCCCGAGAGCTTGAGTGATATAGAAAATGCATTCCCACAACGGTATTTCTTTGTCAAAGCGGATATTGTAGATAGAGACGCTCTTAAGATTGTGTTTGATAAATACGAGATAGATTCGATTTGCCATTTCGCAGCCGAGTCACATGTAGACCGCTCTATAGTTAGACCCGATGAGTTCATAAAAACTAATATAATAGGAACCTATAACCTTCTTGAGCTCTCAAGGGAGAAGGGGGGGCGCATTCGTCTTTTCCATCATATAAGTACAGACGAGGTATTCGGCAGTCTGGGGAATGAAGGGTTCTTTACCGAAGAGACTCCCTATAATCCCAACAGCCCATATTCCGCGTCTAAGGCGTCATCTGATCACCTGGTAAGGGCTTACCACAAAACCTACGACCTCCCCGTAACAATATCAAACTGCTCGAACAACTACGGTCCTTTTCAGTTCCCGGAGAAACTCATACCGCTAATGGTATTAAACGCAATAGAAGATAAAACTCTCCCCGTTTACGGAGACGGTCTTAATATACGGGACTGGCTTTATGTTCGTGATCACTGCATGGCTATATGGACCATAATGAAAAAAGGTAGGATTGGGGAGACGTATAACATCGGTGGGCGTAACGAAATAGAAAATATAAAAGTTGTCGAGATGATCTGTGATTACCTGGACGTGATAGTAGGAAAGAGATCCAATAGAGAGCCAAGAAGAAGTCTTATTACTTTTGTTGCAGACCGTCCCGGCCATGATAGGCGCTACGCTATTGATACAAAGAAAATAACCGATAAGCTCGGATGGATGCCGACCGAATCATTTGAAACAGGTCTTCTGAAAACAATAAAATGGTATTTAGCCAATGAAGGCTGGGTTAATAGCGTAAGAAGCGGCGAATACCTTAACTGGATAAAAGAGCATTACAGTTAGCATTAATCCCTTCCCAACACCTTATCTTTAAAACCACCTTTTTAACACCACCCTTAACGGTATGTAGCGAATACCACCGCCGCCACAACAGTAGTCCAAAGACCGTTCTTATCTCCTACCGCTGTTTGAGTAACGTTTATGGTTTTAACTATATGGTCACTAATCTTCCATATATCCTTCTGTTCATCGTAACTCTTATCAGGATCAAAGGGAACCCCAATAGTCGTAGCTAACATATAAGCGGCGAGATCCTCCGCATATTCACCCGCTACAGTATCATTTTGACCGAAGCTGTGATGCTCGGAGATGTAACCATGTCTGCTGGAATCTTTCGGAATAGCAACACCGGCAGAAGCCGCAATCAGACGGTTAGGCTCATTGGTAGCGTTCTCACTCATAACAACATGCAGAATTTGTCCTGGAAATAAGTTTTTAAGCGCCTTAGCCCGCTGTACAAGCAGGCAGTCAGGGGGGAATATGCTTGATACTTTTACTAGGTTGAATTCGGCAATCTTAGCATTTCTAAGGGCCATTTCAAAACTAGTTAACTTTTCCTTGTGTCTTCCGACACCTTTTGTTATGAAAGCGGTTTTAGGTATTAACAAATGTATTCCTCCGTTAATAAGGTGCAAAATTTTCTACTATATAACCCTGCTTGTCAATTATGTATAAATTGTTTTGATTCCAATATTTATCAAAATAAAAATCGTCTAAAATCTAATACACTTGAAAAATTGGCTTTCGTGCATATTTTTAGATTATAAAGATATCAAGAAGACATACAGGAGGCAACTATATATGACAATTACAATTGAACCTTATACGATAAATTCAAACATTGAGAATTCTAATATACCT
>SMWY01000035.1 GCA_004356555.1 Candidatus Dadabacteria bacterium | reverse complement strand
TTTAACATTGATAAAATTACTTCCATTATTTCTATATCCTCCTTCCTCTCAATTGAGCACGGTTATATAAAGTAACTATTTAGACTAACTAGAATAACATATGACATAAAGAAAGTGCTTTAACGGTTTGTAAAATTTGTGCTTAATATACTTTTTAGATGATTCTTTTCAATATTCTTGGACACTGATATTAATATTTCTTTAGCGGATAGTAGAAATATGTGTGTTGTAAATAACGGAAATCACATGATGTTTTTCCCCCACTTGTAAAGCTTCAATCTTCTTAGATATAATACTTTAAATGTCACAAGGATTTGTTCATCTCCATCTTCATTCACAGTATTCACTTCTGGACGGAGCTATAAAATTTGAAGACCTCTTTCCACAAGCCAAAGAGTTTGGCATGGAGGCGGTAGCTCTTACGGATCATGGTAATCTTTTTGGTGCATATGATTTTTACAGAAAAGCTAAAGAGGCTGGAATTAAGCCTATAATCGGCTGCGAAGTTTATGTGACCCCCAAGATTAACCCTGATAACCCTGCTGAGGGAAAAACCCATCATCTCACAGTGCTTTCAATGAACCAAAAGGGATATCAGAACCTTTCCAGGCTTGTTACTACAGCATATTTTGACGGATTTTATAGAAGGCCCAGAGTAGATCATGAACAGTTGGATAAACATAACGAAGGTCTTATAGTGCTTAGCGGTTGTCTGAACAGTGAGCTCTCACAGGCAATATTCACTAAAGATATGAGCGCAGCCCTGGATGTTGCCGCAATGTACAGAGAGATATTTGGAGACAGATATTACCTTGAGGTTCAGGCCACGGGCTTGCCAGAGCAAAAAAGAGTAAACAAGAAGTTAAAGGAAATAGGTGAAAAGCTTGGAATCCCTCTTGTTGCAACAAATGATTGCCATTTCTTAAGACGTGAGGATACAAAACCTCATGACGCCCTATTATGCATACAAACAGGTTCCTCAATTCAGGATGAGAACAGATTCAGATTTCAGGGTGACCAGTATTATCTTAAATCAGAAGGAGAAATGCTGGGAGACCTCTCCGGCTTTGAAGACGCGATAGCAAGGACAGGAGAAATTGCCAAAAGGTGTAACTTCGAATTTGAGCAGACCGGATACAAGCTTCCAGAGTTTGAAGTTGAAGGGGATAAATCTCTTGACGAATATATGTCGGAGCTTTCCAGAGAAAAGCTACGGGGAAGAATAAATGAGGGTCTAATACCGGAAGAAAAGTTCCAGCAGTATTCAGAGAGGCTTGAAACCGAGCTCAAAATTATCCTGGAGATGGGATTTTCTGGATATTTTCTCGTAGTAGCAGATTTTATTAACTACGCTAAATCAAACGGTATCCCCGTTGGCCCCGGTAGAGGAAGTGCCGCTGGCAGTTTGGTTGCGTATGCACTTGGTATAACTGAGGTAGACCCGATTCCATACAACCTTATTTTTGAGAGATTTCTTAACCCCGAGCGTATCAGCATGCCCGATATTGATATCGATTTCTGTGGAGAAGGAAGGGAAGAAGTAATTAGATATGTCACTGAAAAATACGGAGCTGACAAAGTCGCACAAATAGGCACGTTTGGAACGATGTCTGCTAAGGCTGTTGTTAAAGATGTAGGGAGGGTGCTTGGAATTCCCTATGCGGATGTGGATAGAGTATCAAAACTTATACCTTCATTTAGAGGCAAAGTATTTAGCATTGATAAGGCAATCAAAGAGGTTAAAGAATTAAGAGACCTAATTAAACAGTCTCCACAGCTTCAGGAAATGATTGAGCTTGCCAAGCCACTTGAAAATATGGTCAGACACTCTTCCACGCATGCCGCTGGTATTGTTATAGCCAATGAACCGCTCGCTGATCATATTCCTCTTTATAAAGGTTCCAAGAATGAGGTTGTAACTCAGTTCGATATGAACTCTATTGAAGAGCTGGGGTTTGTTAAGTTTGATTTCCTGGGCCTAAAGACACTCACGGTAATTGATAAAGCTCTTAAACTAATAAGAGAAAATTATGACTCGGATAAATGGGTCCGGATAGGCAGGATTCCTTTGGATGATAAGAAAGTATATAAACTCCTTACTACAGGACGGACTCGAGGCATTTTTCAAATAGAGTCTTCGGGAATGAGGGATGTACTAAATAAGCTCCAGCCGACGCAGTTTGAAGATTTAATTGCACTTTTAGCACTATATCGCCCGGGTCCCTTGGATAGCGGAATGGTAGATGATTTTATAAAACGTAAACAGGGGAAACAAAAGATCAAGTTTCCAATCCCGGAATTAAAAGAGATACTGAGTGATACTTATGGTCTTTTCGTCTATCAGGAACAGATAATGCAGACTGCGAGTGTAGTTGCAGAGTACAGTTTGGGAGAAGCTGATCTGTTAAGACGCGCCATGGGTAAAAAGAAGCCTGAGGAAATGAAGGCTCAAAGAGATAGGTTCCTAAAAGGGGCTAAGAAAAAAGGTATTAATGATAAGAAGGCAAAAGAGCTATTTGATACTATGGAGAAATTTGCCGAGTACTCGTTTAATAAAAGCCACAGTACAGCTTATGCTCTCATAACCTATCAAACAGCATACTTAAAAGCGCATTTTCCTGCTGAGTTTATGGCTGCTCTATTGTCCGTTGAATCTGGGAATACCGATAAAGTCATATCGAGTATTACAGAATGCAAGCAGATGGGTATACCAGTGCTCGCGCCCGATGTTAACGAGAGCATGGCAGGATTTACAGCTTCCAATGGCAAGATACGGTTTGGCCTTTCTGGAATTAAGAATGTAGGCAACAGCACTGTTCAGGCGATTATAGAAGCAAGGGAAGAGGAAGGTAAGTTTGAGTCAATCTTTAACTTTTGTGAACAAGTTGAGGCAAGAAAGTTAAACAGAAGAACCTTTGAGAGCCTTATTAAAAGCGGTGCATTTGATTCTATAGGGGCTCACCGAGCGTGTCTTATGGAATCAGTAAATACGCTCCTTAGTTATACTTCAATCAAACAAAAAAGCTCTGCAGAAGGACAGCATTCTCTTTTTGCTTTAAACGATTCGGTAACATTACCGGACCTTGTTCAGGTCGATCAATGGCATGAAAAAGAGCTTTTAACAAATGAAATGGAAGTGCTGGGTTTTTATGTTACAAGCCACCCGATGGCCAAGTATTCATCCGAAATGAATAATACGATTGCAAATACGGATACAGAATCTCTTTTGGACATAAAGGAAAAATGCGAAATAAGTATTGCCGGTGTCGTCAGGTCTCTTACTGTTAAGCATACTAAAAGTGGTTCGGGTATTTATGGAAATCTGGTTCTTGAAGATATGAAAGGTTCTGTAGAGGTAGTAATTTTTGACAAATTATTAAGAAAGTCCCTTCCGATTTTAGAAGAAAAAATAGAGCCTATAATTATAAAGGGAATAGCTGAGCCGAATGAAGACCGAGTTAAATTAAGAGCTCTTGATATTATATCGCTAAGGGGCTTGAGAAATGGTTCTACTGTTCATATTAATTTTGATCGGGCTTCTTCAACAAGGGACAATTTTGAGCAGCTCAGGGGGATTTTGGATAAGTATCCCGGTAACTGCGAGGTTCATGTACATATAAATACTGATGGTGGGGAATCAGTACTTGAGATCGGTGATTTTAAGGTTGATGTACAGGACAGTTTTATTTACGATGTTGAAAAGCTTTTGGGCTGTGGTGCCTTAAAATTTATTTAGTATTCAATCTGGGTAGTTTTCTTTTATCACTTTTTTAAGCTTATTGGGATCATTTGTAATCACAAAAACTTCCTGTACTGAAGTTCCACTTCGGGCGATTAATTTTGCCCCGCTTATCGTGCTGTATTGGTAGCTAACTATCAGGTTTTCTCCGGGTGTCTTTCCCACTTTTATCCGTCCGGGAATAATCCCTTCAACTGAGTCCAAGGACGATACGTTATGCTCAAGAAATTTTTTCAAGCCCTTTATAATACTGTGCTGGCGTTTAATTTTATTCTTTCTATATTTCATCTGTTTGGGCCTGGTTGCTCACATTCTCAAAGATCAATTAAATATGGGTGATTCCAATCCTTGCAAATAAATATACAATGATTCTAAGTAGTTTGCTAACCCGAAGCTAATGTTATAATTCTATCTTTGCCTGAGAAGAATTAAAGTTAATAAGTAAATACGAACTTATGCGAAAAATAGAAGAACTTAAATTTGATAATACATACAGGAAACTGCCCGAGGAATTTTACCATCTGGTTAAGCCTACTCCTTTAAAAAATCCTCATCTGGTGTGTTTTAATTCAGATGCCGGATCATTAATTGATCTTGATCCCAATGAAGCAAAAAAGCCTGATTTTATTGAATACTTTTCCGGCAATAAACTTATTCCGGGATCAGATCCCCTAGCAATGTATTACACCGGTCATCAGTTCGGCGTTTACAATCCCGATATCGGTGATGGAAGGGCAATACTTTTGGGTGAGGTAAGGAATTCCGTGGACGAAAAATGGGATATTCACTTAAAAGGTTCAGGAAGGACTCGTTACTCCCGTATATTTGACGGAAGAGCGGTATTAAGATCTACAATACGAGAATATCTTTGCAGTGAAGCGATTCACGCGCTTGGTATTCCCACAACCAGAGCGCTCTGTATCATCGGAAGTGACGAAAAAGTGGAGCGGGAGACAACTGAAACAGGAGCTATGATGCTGAGAATGGCCGAGACTCATGTTCGTTTCGGTTCATTTGAAGCCTTTCACTATACTGACAGACCCCATTATGTGAAGCTCCTTACAGATTATGTTATAGAACAGAATTTTCCAGCTTTATTCAAAGAAGAGAATAAATATTATATGCTTCTAGAGGAGGCGGTTAATAGGACTGCAAAGCTCATAGCCAAGTGGCAGTCAGTGGGTTTTACTCACGGGGTTATGAATACGGATAATATGTCTATAAGTGGCATTACAATTGATTATGGTCCCTATGGTTTTATGGAAGAGTACGAGCCCGAATATACTCCTAATCATTCCGATCATTTCGGTAGATATTCTTTTCAGAACCAGCCTGCTATAGCCTTGTGGAATTTAAATAAGCTTGCTCAGGCTCTGGGCTCCATTATTCCAAGAGAGAGGGCACAAGATGCTTTGGAGGGATTTAAAAATATTTATTCTCAGTGTTTCGTTGAACTTATGAGTAAGAAGCTTGGGTTTAAAACAGCACGGGCAGAAGATGTAGGATTAATAAAGAGACTTTTAGATATAATGGTTACAGAGAAAGTTGACTATACGATCTTCTTTAGAAAATTAAGTAATCTCATATCTGATAATGCAGACCTTAATCACGATGCAGTATGTATGTTTGAAGACAAGTCTGGTATTGAAGATTGGGCTGCCTCGTATAAGAGGCGTCTACGAGCTGAAAATAGCGACGATATTGAGCGTAAGAGGGGGATGAATTTGGTAAATCCCAAATACATACTAAGGAATTATCTTGCAGAAAATGCTATTAGAAAAGCTGTTAATGAGGCTGACTACTCTGAAATTAACCTTCTTCATAAAATCCTACAAGACCCATTTAGTGAGCAGAGTGAGTTTGAGGAATATGCCGGTCCTTCACCCGATTGGGGAAGAAACCTAGCTATAAGCTGCTCGTCTTAATTCAGGCATACTATTCCAGGTAGCTAGCTATGATTTTCTTAAGGCCGTAACCGGGGAAAAAGACTGTAACTTTTGCTTCGTCTCCCGACCCTTCCACTTTCTTTATCAATCCTTCACCAAATGAGCTGTGAGCTACCTTTTGTCCAACTTTATACCGACCACTATTTTCATATGTTTGTCGGGTTTTTGATATTGGCTTAGTTGAGGATTTTTTGGAACCCCCGGTTTCTTTTATTAGGCTGTATTCAAAGTTTTCCCATTTGATTAATTCCTTGGGTAACTCAGAAATAAATCTTGAGGGGATTGACCATTGCTGCTTACCAAAAATCATTCTTTTTGTAGCGCCGGCAAGATATAATTTTTCTTTCGCTCTTGTTATTCCAACATAGAAAAGTCTTCTCTCTTCTTCAACTTGCCCATTCATTGTAGAATTAAAATGAGGGAGAAGATTTTCTTCCATACCAACTATAAATACAACTGGAAATTCAAGCCCTTTTGCGGAATGAAGAGTCATAAGTGTTACCTGATCACTATTTTCTCTTAAGTTATCAAGGTCGCTTGCCAATGAAACACTGTCCAAAAAATCATTTAATGTTGCATGATCCCTTTCCTTCCCGAACTCTGCGGCCAGGTTTAAGATCTCACCGATATTTTCTCTTCTCTCCTCTTCATTTTCCAACATATCGAGGTATTTAGTTTTATGGAGTACATGGTTGATTAGACTAACTATGTCGTCTTTTTCTGAGAATTCTATTAGCTGTGTGAGTAAGTTATATAGTCTCTCTACTTTTATTAATACACTGTTTGAAAGAAGCTTCTTTTCAAGAGCTAACTTAATCGCCTCAAAAAATGAAATCTCCTTTTCTCTGGCGATTTCATCGAGTTTATTGACTGTTACTTTTCCAATCCCCCTGGGAGGCACATTAAGAATACGCTTTAGACTAATTTCATCACAAGGGTTTGCTATTACTTTAAGAAATGCAAGAATGTCTTTTATTTCAGTCCTTTTATAAAATTCCGTCCCGCCTACAATTTTATAAAGTATGCCTTTGTGAAGGAGTTCTTCTTCAATTAACCGGGACTGCGTGTTTGTTCTAAAAAATATTGCTATGTCTTTATTTGAATATCCCCCGTTCTTTGTTTCAATTCCTATTTGTGAGCATACGTGTTTTGCCTCATCTTTATCATCACGTGCTTCATAATAATTTATTTGATCACCAGTGGCATTTTTAGTCCAGAGATTCTTATCGTGCCTATTTTTGTTTTGAAGTATTAGTTTATTTGCGGCTTTAAGAATGGTCTTAGTCGATCTGTAGTTTCTCTCAAGCTTAATTATTTGGGCGTCGGAATAATCTTTCTCAAAGTTAAGAATATTTTTTATATCAGCACCGCGCCAGCCATAAATTGACTGATTATCATCCCCTACGACAAAGATATTTCTGTGTTTTCTCGATAAGAACTCAACAATTTTATATTGCACATAATTAGTGTCTTGATACTCGTCCACCAATATATGCTGAAACTGATTCTGGTAATTTTGTAGAACCTCGGGTTTTTTTTCAAAGAGCTTAACTGTAACGTGTAGGAGGTCTCCGAAATCAAGTGCATTAGATTTTCTTAATTCTTGCTCATATAACGAATAAATTCTCAAAACATTTTTATCTAAATGGTTTAATTCAGAGCTATCAGGGCCCAAACCATTATTTTTAGCTCTGTCTATTTGAGACCTAACATGTTTTGGGCT
>SMWY01000034.1 GCA_004356555.1 Candidatus Dadabacteria bacterium | reverse complement strand
TTAATTAAACCGCCAAATGTCCTTGCCTAAAACATCGGGGGCTTGACACTTGCGCGCCTTGATCCCCCTGATCGCCTTGATCTCCCATATCTCCTTGAGGGCCCTGAGCGCCGACTGTTAAGGGTACTTCATCATTCTTTCTCGCCCCCGGTCCGCTCGATACGGCTAATGTATAATCTCCCTCGGGAATGCCTCCAGCCGGGAAGTCAACGACTAGCATATCGCCTGTGTTGCTTACGATATTCAGATTGCCGAACCCGCTTAAAGAAACTGTTGTGGGATTGGGTCCAATATCGAAATTCTCGCCCGAGATAGATATGGTCTGGTTGTCAAAATCGACCATTACTCCGTTAATAGTCACTTGTGGTTGAGCTGCTAATGCGTGGGATGCGATCAATATGGATAATATAAAGACCGCACTTATTGATTTAATAATTTTTGTACTCATAATTCACCTCCGCCATTAGGTTCTTTTTGAGAATACGTGTGTCTTTAATTGCTACATCAATACCTCGCTTTTAATAAGTTCAGAGGCGGGTGAGTAAGTTACCCTTGAGTATGATAAGTTATGAGTGTCTGAGAGTTTTAGAGAATTAGATATACAGCTATATATCGGCAATGGGAAAATACTAGGTTGTAAAAAACAGTTAAACAAACTCCTCACGGTTACGCGCCTCCTAAAAATTAAGAACGGCTTTTTGTCCCTTTTCTCATAACCTTCTAAACTATGTTTAACTTCGTTCTATAAATATTTTGACCAATCAATTCAAAGATTAAAAAATTTACCTACCACTGATAACTATAGCCCCACTGAGAAGAATTGTAAAGTCGGTATGGGTATGCAGTGTAGTGCTCCCCTTTTGTCAAGAAAGGTTTATGTTGGAATGCGGATAGCATCCGCTAGCGTATGATTCTAAGATGCTTCAGAGGATAAGAGGGACTTCATGGCCTCTATACCGCGGAGGAGATACGCAGAACTTGTACGGAAGCGGACATTGTCCGCGCGGAGGTAAGCAGAACTTGTATGCCAGCGGGTGCTACCCGCCGGGTCACGTGTGTCCATTTTTCTATTTCTAATTAACTCAGAGGATTGAATTAGGATTGAGTTTCAATCCCACCGCAGAGATTACCGCCAACTGTGAATATCCCCTGAATAAAAAGATCCGTATTACTCAGGCTTTTGTGCAAAGAAATTTATACCCTGAATCTCTAAATCTTTAGACACTTTAACCTCAGCGGTCGTATTCTTAAAACAATCAAAATGCTGAACTATTCTATTCTCATTAAAGCCCGCGGCGGCGCAAATTCCCGGAAGCTCTTTTTCCGGAAGCGCTCCCCCGATGCACGCGGCCCATATCTCCGGACTGCTTCTCGCTTCAAGTGTAAGCTCTCTCTGTACAACAACATCAGACATAAACAGTCTTCCACCCGGTTTAAGTACCCTAAATATTTCTTCAAACACTTTTTCTTTATCAGGAGACAAATTCACTACCCCATTGGATATAACCACATCAACACTATTATCATCTACAGGGAGTTCTTCGAATACACCTTCTTTGATTTCTACAATATCCGATAGTCCGGCCTCTTCAGTCGCCATCTTGGCAAAAGTTCTCATACCTTCGGTCATATCAACGCCAATTGCTTTGCCAGTTGGCCCCACTTTTCTAGCCGCCAAGAGGAGATCCATTCCGGCTCCGCACGCATGATCAAGCACAGTCATACCTTCCTTGATTTCGCCTATAAGATGCGGATTTCCCACACCCGCAAAACGTGCTTTAGCCGTATCGGGGATATGACTCAGTTCATCTCTATCATAATTTAAATATTCAACAGCGTATTCAGGACCCCTATGAAAGTGGAAATCTCCATTCGGGTCACTTGCAACACTTGAATAAGTTTCCTGAACCAGTTCACGTAAACTCTCTACATCAAATCCTTCAGGACATTTAACAGCCATGTTAAATCCCTCCTATTTAGATAATATAATTATTGCATCTTTTACCGCCGATTGTAATACCGGCGGCAAAAGATACCGATATACTGTCTTCTACCCACACATTGCTCGCCTGATCGATAACGGCAAAGGAGTCGGCATCTGTGTTTTCAAAAAACTAAATAGCCCTACTACAATCTTTACGTGCCTAAACCACCGTTTATAATGTAGTCCTATGGAGAACACGAAATACTTAATTCTGGGAGCTGGTCCCGCATCTAGCTGGGCGGTACGCGGGATCAGAAAGGAAGATAAAGAGGGGGATATTGCAATAGTTGGCAGAGAACCTTATAGAACGTATTCTCTCCCGTTATTATCAAAAGGTTTCATCCAGGGACGTTATCCGGAAGAAAAAATATATCTTGTAAAAGAGGATTTCTACGAAAGTAACAACGTCACATTCATTAATAGTAGCGGGGTTTCGTCACTAAATACAGAGAACAAAACAGCATTACTAGAAAACGGAGAGGAGATATCTTATGAGAAACTTCTCATTTGTACTGGCGGCTCGCCTCTAAAATTCCAAATGCCGGGGAGTGAGTTAAGGAGAATTTACTATCTAAGAACACTGGACGACGCTAAGAAGATAAAGGCCGCCGCACAGAGAGCAAAGGAAGCTGTGGTAATTGGAGGTAGTTTTATAGGTATTGAGCTCGCCGTAGCTCTAAGAGAGCTCGGACTCTCGGTAAAGCTTCTTATGATGGAGCCGTATCCCTGGCAAATCCTAATACCGGAAGCAGTCGGCAATTACTTGGCCGATTTGTTAAAGGAAAACGGTATATCCATTTATCCTGAAGAAAAGGTTGTTGAGATTAAAGGGGGTAACGGGCTTGCCGATTCTGTTATAACTGAGAGCGGCGGGGTCTTCGAGGGGGATCTATTCGGAGTCGGGATAGGGATCGGGCTAAATTTAGATTTTTTAAAAGACTCAGAGATTAAATTAGGAAAGGGAGTCATAGTAAACGAATATATGGAAACGAATGTTTCCGATGTTTATGCAGCAGGAGATGTTGCCGAGTTTAATGACTTGATTCTGGGCACCACTCATCTTACAGGACACATTGAGAACGCTCAGTTTCAGGGGCGCACAGCCGGGAGGAGTATGGCAGGAGCACGAGAGACTTTCTCACAAGTTACGGCATACGATACTGAGATATTTGGCACTATGCTCATGTTTATTGGAACTTCTGATTACGGCACAGAATATGTTATCAGAGGTACTCTGGGGGAACCTCAAGGCTCTTTTTCATTTAGAGACGGGAAACTCGTGGGGGCCTTGCTTATAAAGCCCGTAGGTAAGGACATAAGAGCGGTTAGAGAGCTTATAGAGATGTCGGACAGCGCACTGGGAGATTATAAAGACAGATTTGCCGACCCAAACGCGGACTTAATGGATCTTCTAAAAGAACTAAAGGACCCTGCAAACTAGGGCTATGAATAAGGATTTTGAAAACGAGATTAGAGCTATTGCACAAAGTAATAAAGATCGTGATAAGGAACCTTCTGGAGCTGTAAAGGCTCATTCAAACGATAAAAATTATACAGAAGTTCTCGAAAAACTTTTCTCAATATCTGAAAAAGCCGTAAATATATATAATTCGAGTTCAGATGAGGAAGATCTCTCCGTATATAAACTCCCTATAGAATTTCTAGAAATATTTTTGGAGATTCCAGGGAGGCGAGGTGGGTTTTGTATAATCTCTCCCACTAAACTTGTTATCTTTTTTGACGAAGACCCTGATTTAATCACTGTTATAGGAAAGATAAGAAATCTCAATAAAAATCGAAATATTACAACATCTAAAGCAACTCAGCTTTTAAAGGTTTCTTTTTCTAATAAAAGCGGCAAATACGAATACAAGGACAACACAGGTGGTAAGTTGAACCCCTATGATATAGTGTCGTTATTAATAAGGTGGGTAAGCTCTTAAGGTTTTAGCACTATGTGGGTTAAGCCTACGAGTAACATAATTGAAGCTATTAAAAGAGGCGCTCCCAATACTACATACCAGAATGCTTCTTTTTCGTGCGGTTCAAGTGCTAGCGGAGATTTGTTTTTTTCTTCACTCATATCGGCAGGAATTATAACAACTCCCTATATTTTGTAAAGTATTTGAGAGTAAATTTGTACTGCACCCCAATAGCCGATCGGCGTTTAATTGCGAAGTATTATTCTTATCATACTGTTCTTCTACTTGAATCGGTGTGCGGTATAAATGTGCAGAATGTAGGTAATCGTATCGAGTTTTTACTATCTTAATTCTACAAGCTCCTTAATGGGGAGCAGTATAAATTTGCAAAAGCCCCCGTATTTGTTAATTTATAAGATATGATAGAGTATGTAAATCCTTTCTTCAGGCCCCCGAGCGAAGCTAAAAGCTTTATACTCCAGGCAACAATCGGATGCTCCCACAACAACTGCACATACTGTGCGATGTACCGTAAAGAGGAGCAGAAGTTCCGCGTTCGTCCGATGGATGAGATAAAAGAGATCATAGATACGGCGACCCAGTCGGATCTGATAGATGATCGCGTGTTTATCGCTGACGGAAACGCGCTTGTGCTTTCTAAGAAAAAACTGATTGAAATTATGGATTATCTTAAGGAGAAGAATCCCGGTATCGAAAGGATAAGAATGTACGCGAATGTAGGGGACATTCTCAGGCAAGGGACCTCTAACTTAAAAGAGCTTAAAGAGCATGGACTGGATATGGTCTATATAGGCTTTGAGAGCGGGGATGATATAGTGCTTGAGAGAATCAAAAAAGGCGCCAATCATGAGCAAACTGTAAGCGCCTCCTTAATATTAAAGGAAGCGGGGATTATGAACTCCGCCATGGTACTTTTAGGAATGGGCGGGACCGACAGGAGCCTAGAGCACGCAGAGGCAACAGGGAAACTGCTCACGAGTTGCGACCCTGAATATGTAGGCGCGCTGTCTTTACAAGTTAGGCCCGGCGCTCCCTTATATGAAGAGATGGAACGCGGAGAGTTTGAGCTGCCCAACAAATTCCAGCTCGTAAAAGAGCTTGAAGTGCTCGTACAAAACACTGAACTCACTGACGGATACTTCTTCTCCAATCACATCTCCAACTACCTGCCTATAAAAGCTAAATTCCCTGAAGATAAAGAAAGAGTTTTGGCTGAAATAAGAACAGTGCTTGAGAGCGGGGATGAGTCCTTACTCAGACCCGATTATTATAGAGACGTGATTAATCAATATTAAAATTTAATCTAAAGGAGTGGTTATATGTCCAGAATTGCAACTATTTCACCGGTTATGGGATGTAGTGTCGAGGATTTGCGCACTCTTGCAAAAACAGCGGAGGGCGGAGGGTTTGAGGCAATTTTTTCCCCGGAAGTTCCGCCATTTAGCGCACTCACAAACGCTCAAGTGTTTGCCGAGGCTACATCTACTATAAAAGTAGGTACATGGATTACTAATATCTATATGCGCCAAGCCGTTATGACAGCCGCCACTTCACTTACTATTCAGGAAATCTCAGGTGGCAAAATGATGCTGGGCCTCGGCGTGAGTCATAAGCCTGTGAACACTCGTTACGAGATCGATATGGGCGACCCTGTAGATACTATGAGAGATTATGTAGGGCAGGTAAAAGCGTTTTTGGACGGCTCTGCTTCTCAATTAACCCTGAAACGCGATCTTCCTAAAGTACCGGTTTATATTGCGGGTCTTACAAAAGGAGCTGCGACCCTGGCGGGGGAAGTAGCGGACGGACTGATGCCTTATATGACAACTGTGGATTATGTTTCCACTCTTAAAGGTTACGTTGCCCAGGGCGCTCAGGCAGCAGGACGCGATCCATCTGAGATAGATATTACCCTCGGCATCCCCTCCATTATATCTGACGATCTTGAGCTCGCTCAAAAATCAGGGATAAGAGGGTTCTCACCATACCTGAACTTCCCTTTTTATCAGAGGCTTATGATAAATAACGGATATGGGGACGCAATCGATAAAATTCGTGCCGGTGAAAAACCAGGTGATGTATTTACGACTGAGATGCTCGATTCTGTAGCATTGGTCGGACCACCGGATCGCTGCCGCGCTAAATTGGATGAATTCAGAGATGCCGGTGTCGACCTCCCTATTATTGTTCCCGGACCAGCAGGAAAACAGAGTAATGTAGAAGTTATGCAAAATACCGTCGCAGCTTATTCGGGCTAACTTATAAAAATAATCGAAATTTATGAACCCGTTCTGTCTTAAAAAACTTAGACAGAGCGGGTTTTCTTTATTAACCATATTTCTTAATGCTCATTATTGTCTCTATTTGCTATAGGTAAATATCAAAATATAGATATCACAATAATATATAATAACAACATTATACAATAAAACTATATTGACGATAATTAACGCCTATGATACATTAATCTTATTGCTAGTTGTTAAGCTAAACAGTTAATGATGTTTAGCTTAAATTTAGCACAAAAGGAGATTAAGAATGTCGAAAGTAAAACGCTTTGTTCTTAGTTTGTTTTTGTTCAGCTTTTTGTTTTGTATGTTAGGTGACTCAAGTCAGGCTCAAATTAGATCTAAAGGTCCGGGACCTTCCTCGGGAATTTTTACTTTAACTCCTTTACTTCCTATTGGACCTAGTCAAAATGTGCATATCTACCGGGTATTTAACGCAACACCAGGGGGCACTATATATATCATATCGGGTTTTGAGGAGGGGGGTAGTAATAACATTATATGTCCAGAATTAGTGCTTGATATACATCCCTTTATATTAGAAGATACTCTAACTGCCAACAGATATGGTCATGCATATGCATTTATAAGGTTCCCGCGACCTACACCTACAGGTCATGGAACTTTTTTCATGCAGGCAATTGATCTAGAAGAATGTGAAAAGAGCAATCTGACCGAATATGATTTTTAGTTGTTAGAGCTGTAACTAAACACTAAATATGACTGATTAAGAGAAATAGCTACAAGTTATTTGAGCTAATAAATAAGTTTAAATTAAAATATATAACCCGTTCAATCTGAAATAAACTCAGATTGAGCGGGTTTTCTTTTTCTGTTATGTTATAAACAACATATATCGGAGGGATATATCAATGAAGTTGGTAACACTTGAAGGTGCCGAAACATTTATAGACGACCCTTTAATCTCTGGTTTTAAAGATAGTGTTCAATGCGAAGTACTTAGCCAGGGCGAATCCGGATACAATGAATCGCGCGTTATTTATAACGGTATGTTCGATATAAAGCCCGCCTTGATAGTGCGCACGATCACAGTCGATGATGTAGTAAAAACCGTGAATTTCGCACGTGATAACAACATCCTCTTAGCGGTAAAAGGAGGAGGTCACAGTGTTGCGGGGAAATGTCTCTCTCCTGGTGGTATTACAATTGACTTGAGGCTTATGAATGGAGTATATGTCGATCCTGAGGCCAGGATAGCGCGTGTAGGAGGAGGCACTCTTTTGGGTGAGATGGATAAAGCTACACAAGCCTATGGTCTTGCTGCCCCGAGTGGGATTGTATCAGACACCGGTGTTGCAGGTCTTACACTCGGAGCTGGCTTTGGTTGGATACGTGCTAAATACGGTCTTAGCATCGATAACCTTCTTTCTGTAAATATAGTGACTGCCGACGGACAATTTCGCCATGCTAGTGCGAGTGAGAATGAAGATCTGTTCTGGGCAGTTCGCGGAGGAAGCGGGAATTTTGGCGTAGTTACTACTTTTGAATTCCGCCTTCACCCGGTTGGCCCTGAGCTTATGTTTTCAGGCCCCATGTATCCTGCCGAAAACGCAAAAACTATCATAACAAAATGGCGGGAATTTATGATGGGCGCGCCTGATGAATTCTCCAGCATGGTTATCATGATGACAGTCCCGGAGCTTGATACTTTTCCTAAGGAGATACAGGGTAGGGACGCCATAATGTTGGGCGGGGTACATTGTGGTAGTGTTGAAGAAGGCGAGAAGTTTATAAAACCTCTGAGAGAGTTTGGCGAGCTTCTATTCGATTTGAGCGGCCCTAAAAAATACACCGAAATACAGAGCATGTTCGACTCACCGCTGCCTCAAGGGTCATTGATTTGCTACTTTACCTCACTATATTTAGAAACGTTTAACGATGAAGTGGTGGACACGTTAATTGAGTCCTTTGGTAAGCGTCCGGCCAAACTTGTCCCCTTTGTAGTTCAGGATTTAAGGGGCGCCAGTATGAGGGTGCGATCTCAAAAGACGGCATTTGGAGAAAGGAGCGCGCCGTATCTGTTAGAGATCAACTCTGCTTGGCTTGACCCTAAAGATTCAGAGTCTAATATTGCATGGACAAGGGAAAATATGGATAAGTTTAAATCTTTCTCATCGGGCAGAACTTACCTTAATCACTCCGGGTTAAATGAAGAAGGGGAGGCTCTTGTGAAACGCACCTACGGCTCAAATTATGAGCGCCTAAGACAGATAAAGAAAAAGTACGACCCAGGGAACCTTTTCCGCCTTAACCAGAACATTCCGCCCGCCTAATTTGCTATTAACTCTTCTGCTCTACTTTTAGGGTTCTGAGACGGTTTATTGCGGCTACGAGTTCGAGTTTTCTAAACTCCGCATAATCGCTTGATAATCTGGGGTTTAAAACATCTAACCCGGCTCGTCCTATGTCCAGCATAACGAGGCTCATTACCTGCCTCATGGATTTTTTGCCGTCCATGTATTTCTTAGCGTAATTTATGGCGTCACCAATCGCGTTTGTTTGGCTCTGTGCCACAAGTTGTTCCAGCGAATTGATGTCTATAGTCTGAGTGCCGAACTCTATAGAGTAAATTCCTCTGGCTAATATTTTAACTTCCCGATTTCCTTTACTGGCATCCAAGCTTTTAGGGAGCGGAATCCGATCTACAACAGTCCCAAAATATCCATCTCCCTTCGGTTCATGTCCAGATAAATTACGCTTAGCAATTTCTTTTGCCTCTAGAGTGACATACTCGGCCTTATAATCAGTCATACGGATCACAAAGTCGGCAATATCAAAATAATCTCCTGAGTCTCTGATAACTAGTATTGTTGACACCATATATTCATTAAAGAGATGTCTCGCTTTATCAATAAACGGAGTTATCGGTTCATTTTCTTTAGATACTAACTGCTGCATACGGTAATCGCGGATCATAAAGTTTGTAGCCGAACTGTC
>SMWY01000033.1 GCA_004356555.1 Candidatus Dadabacteria bacterium | reverse complement strand
TAGGTTGTCTATTTTAAACTTTTATTTCTTATACTTTATTCAATCTCTGTTTCATGCGATGTTGCAAGAGAAATATAGATAGCTGAAAGAACCGTAAAAATAAATGCTTGCAGTAAAGCTACAAAAATTCCAAGCCCTACAAATATTGCGGGTATTATGTAATGAATAAGATTAGTAAATACTCCAAGAACCAAATGGTCTCCGGTTATATTCATGAAGAGCCTTAGTGAGAGTGATAATGGCCTTACAAAATGGCTTATAAGCTCAATAACAAACATAAGGGGTGCTAGAAAAATAACCGGCCCCGCAAAATGTTTTATATAACTAAGACCGTTCTCCTTGAACCCGTAATAGTTATACATAACAAAAATTACCAGTGCACATGCTACAGTTGTATTAAAATTTCCGGTTGGCGGTAAAAAGCCTGGAATTGAACCAAGAAGGTTTGCAAACATTATAAAGAAAAAAGAGGCTCCTAAAAGAGGGAAATATTTTTTAGCCTGTTCACTTGAACCTAAAACATTGGTAAAAAGATCAAAGAGAAAATCAATAGTTAAGATCTCAAAAATTGTAGTCAAAGAAAACTTTTCATCCGGCAACACAGACCCCTCTTTCGAGAGCTTCTTTGTTATCTTAAAACCAGCATAGGTTAAAAACAGAAGAACTAAAATCGAACCTAAAATATAATCGTACTTGTCTAATCCCAATAGTGTAAACCAGCTAAAGCGTTCCATCTTTGTCCCCTCTTAAACTTTCTCCAACTATAATTATTACTATTGCTGAAACGCCTATTAAAAAACCATAAATGTTTATTTCTGCAAACATAAAAATAGAGACTACAATCGCTATAAATATGAGCATTTTAATTATTACAGCGAAAATACCAAAACCCATTGGACGAGAATTAGCGACAAGTACATTAACAATAAATCTTATTGCTACAAAATTAGCAGTAAACAATATACCGCCGGCTGCAATACCAAATGCGAGCTCTTGGTATCCGAGCAGATAAGTAACCGCAACCAATATAGCTGTAACTAGTAACCCGCCTTTTTCAACTCTTCCTATTGACGGTATGTTAATTAGACTCTCTGCCTTTTCTTCCATTTACTCTTTTGATCATCCTAAGTAGCAAACTAAAACCTGCGACCATACCCACAATAAGACCTATTATTGTAAACCATGGGGTCTCTGTCTCTAGCCATTTATCTACATATTGGCCGAGTACTATCCCTGCTATAACCGAGAACCCAAGTTCAAATCCTATTGCTATAAAAACTAACCACTTGTATTTTTTTTGTTTTCTAACCTTTATACCTCTATCTATCTTTTAAAGGTTTTTAAGACTTTTATATAACGCATTAAGCGTTTTATCTACATCGCTTTCAGTATGAGCTAGTGAAAGAAAAACAGCCTCAAACTGAGAAGGCGGAAACATAATACCAGTACTTAGCAAATATTCAAAAAATTTTGAATATTTTTTTGTATCCGAGGTCAATGCAGAACTATAATCGTGAGGTGCGGGGTCTGTAAAAAATAGAGTAAACATCGACTCCAACGAGTTTATACTTGCTTTAATTTCGAGTTTCGTAATTATGTCCTGCAAACCTTCTACAAGATTTTCAGTAAGCTCTTTTAGCTTTTTGTAATTTCCCCTTTTATTGAGTTTGGTGAGCGTGGCCATTCCGGCAGCCATAGCTATAGGGTTACCAGAGAGAGTCCCCGCTTGATACATAGGGCCCACAGGGGATACCATATTCATTATTTTTTTCTTGCCTCCAAAAGCGCCTACCGGAAGACCGCCTCCAATAATTTTCCCAAGACACGTAATATCAGGTGTAACTCCATAAGTTTTTTGCGCTCCTCCCATCCCCAAGCGAAACCCGGTAATAACTTCATCGAAAATAAGTAACGCTCCAGCGTTTTTAGTAATTTTTCTTAAGCTTTTTAATAAGCCTTCTTGTGGAGGAATTACACCCATGTTGGCTGCTACGGGCTCTAGTATAACGGCTGCAATTTTATCTCCATACTTTTTAAAAAGCCTTTCTACAGAATCAATATCATTATATTTCGCTAAAAGAGTTTTATCAGTAAATGACTTTGGAACTCCAGGACTGCTTGGTGTGCCGAAAGTCGTGGCACCTGAACCTGCCTGAACCAAGAGATAATCTGCATGTCCATGATAACACCCCTCAAATTTTACTATGTAATCCCTTTTGGTATACGCCCTTGCAAGCCGTATACCGCTCATTGTGGCTTCTGTGCCCGAATTGGTCATTCTAACCATATCAATTCCGGGAAATGATTTAACAATTAGCTTTGCGATAGCTACTTCGTTTTCACAAGGAGCCCCATAGCTTGTACCCCTTTCAGCTGCTCTTTTTACCTCTCTTACAACATCCGGGTCAGAATGACCCAGTATAAGAGGTCCCCAAGAAGATATATAGTCTATATATTTATTCCCGTCCACATCAAAAGTATAAGCCCCCTTGGCTTTAGATATAAAGACAGGGGTGCCGTTTACCGCGTTAAACGATCTTACAGGGCTATTTACCCCTCCTGGCATTAAACCCTGAGCTGTTTTATATAGTCTTTTCGATCTTGTAAATTGGAGTTTCATTTCTACTTTTTGGATCGGAAAATTAATAGATTAGGAGTAGTAAACATGGATCAAATAGAGGTGTCAAGTATATCAGTCAAAAAGAATATTAGTGAAATTAGAACATAAAAAAGGGGAGAAACTAATTATAAGTTTCTCCCCTTAATTTCTATATTCATCGATCTATTAAAAAAGATCAGATGAAAACATTCTCATATTTAATAGAGCAAGTTTATCTTATTTAGCGTAGCTAAAGATAAGTCTTGCGCCTACTTTTGCAGACGGCGATGTACCTATGAAGTGAGCCCTTCTGTTAAGCTGATAGGCTTCTTCAGTTGTTCCAGCGCCAAACTGGGTTGTTTCACCACCGCTAGCTGTTGTGATTCTTGAAGGATCAATTCCTAACCCAACAAGAACCGCCTTAGCAGCATCTGCTCTTCTCTGAGCAAGCTGTAGGTTGTATGCAGGTGTACCCCTGATATCCGCATAACCTTCAATAAGAACGGTTACGTTAGCATCCACCATAAGAATTTCAGCGTTTTCTCCCAGCACAGCTTGTGCATCCATTCTGATATCAGACTTATCAAAATCAAAGAATATATCCTTTAGATCGGACACAGGTATTGGTGGGGGTGGGGGTGGGGGTGGGGTTGAACATATTAGCTTAGCTTCGTCAGCCTTTGCTTTAGCATCAATAAGCATTCTGCGTGCTTCGAGCTCGCTGCAGAATTCTCCAGCAAGGGCTTTTCCTCTGGATAGTGCAGAATTTGCAGCTGCTATTTCTGCCTCACCACAAGGAGCTCCACAATATTCTCCTGTCGTTGGATCATCACCGCAAACTCTTTGCTTACACTGCTCACATGTTGCTGTAGCATCAGCAACCGCTGAATCAGCAGCAGCAAGTTCTTTTGTCGGCGGGGGTGTCGCACAGCTTGCTAAATATAGCAATGCAACAACTAAAAATGGGATGCTTAAAAAAAGCATTTGTTTATCCCTTTTCATTCTACTACACCTCCTTTAAGAGTTTTTTGAGTACCTAATGAATACATAATAATAAACCTTTTAACGCTTAACTGCAAGTTCTCTTATTTTTTCTTTTGCTGTTTTAGCTTCTTCAGACTGTGGATACTTGTCAATTAAAGTCTGAAAAAATAATTTCGCTTCCTCATCTCTGCCTATTTCAATCAACGATAGCCCCTGTTTTAAATAGGATAAAGGCACTCTATCATCTTTTGGATATGTGTCAATAAACCTTTGATACTCAAGTATAGCTTCTTCAAATTCTCCCTGCCTATAATATGACTCAGCTATCCAATATGTAGCGTCATTTGCTTTGGAAGAATTAGGATATTTAGATATAAATAATTTAAATTGTTCCCTGGAACCATTATAATTGCCTTCACTAAGATCAGTATACCCCTTATTGAATATAAAGTCTTCTGTTTTAACATCTAAAGATGAAATTTCAGACCCACCCTCAAAACCACTTTCGGAAGTAGTGGGTATACCTAAACTTCCCGGATTTACTCTAGCTTCTAATGTTGAGTACGACTGATTCAAATCATTCACCTGTTTCTCAAGCTGAAAAACCTTTTCTCTAAGCTCGATATCACTACCACCGCCTCCCCCACCACTTCTTTGTATTGACTGAACTTCTTGAGACAGACGTGCCATTTTAGCTTCTAGCCTGGTTTGCCGTGCATAGACGGTCTTAAAATCACCTTCAGTAGCTACACAACCAATAGACATATAACATATCCCCGCCAATAAGAAAATTGTAATAACCTTAATTCTCATCAATTATTTCCTAATACGCCGGAACAAAATGAGCCCTTCTATTCTGTTGGTAATCGTATTCTGAAGTACCAAATGCGAATTGCTCTGTTTCGCCCTTACTTACAGCTTGAACTTTAGAAGGTGAAACTCCTAGTCCCACCAGATAATTTTTTGTCGAATCCGCTCTTCTTTGACCTAGGGCTAAGTTATATTCTTCAGTACCGCGAATATCACAATAACCTTCTATTACCACAACTTGAAACTTGCCACCGCTATTTCTGATAATATTTGCATTTTGATTAAGTACGGGCCTTGATTCGGCTGTAATATTTTGACTATTGTAATTAAAGAATATATCGACCATTCCGAACTGGGAACCCGACGGTGAAAGGGATCCTAGAGTCTCTTCCATCGATTCTATATCAACAGACTCAACATATGCCTGGTTTTTAGCTTTACCCTCAGCTTCAATGGCTTTAAACCTAGCTTCCTCAAGAAGCTGGCGGGCAGCGTCTTTATTCCCTGCTGCTAACATTTCTCTAGCCTTTTCAATCAATTCTTCTGCAGCCTGATACTCGGGCGTGCCTTCCGCCCCTGCATCCCTAGCTGCCTGCAAGGCGGCTTCTGCATCAGCCATTTCCTTATCTACATTCGACCCGCAAGCAAAAGCAAACAATACAACAAATACCATACAAAACGCTACAGAAATAAACCTCGCCTTATTAATTTTGCTACTCATCTTATTAATTTTGCTCCTCTGGATAATTGTAAATCTTCTACCTGAGATAATTACATTATTTTGCCTGGCAAGTCAAGACATTTTAATCTAAAACATACTAAATCAAGCATAAATATTTATAAGGATTGATATTAGTTAAAGTAAATTTTGCTGTTAAAACGGAGCTCTTAGTGTTATTATTTTAAATTAATTGGGTATAAGGGTCTTTTTTCATGAAAAAACAACAACTTTTTCTGCTCTACTTTACTCTTATTTTAATTATTTTAGCTCACATCGGCACTTCTGCAATCTCAGACACCCTATTCGGTGATGACTCGATAATATCTATGGCTCCTGCTAATAGTTCAGTATTTATAGATTTAAAGGATAAAAACAAAGCTGGCATCAATTTCAGGAAAGAATTGAATGATAAATCCTTGGCTGATTTCAATGACTTTCTTCGTGATTCGAGAAATGTTTACTTTACAATCTGGATCATTCGTATAATACAGGTAAACGCTCTTGATGTTCACAATAAGGAAC
Organism: Candidatus Dadabacteria bacterium; assembly: GCA_004356555.1. GTDB lineage: Bacteria > Desulfobacterota_D > UBA1144 > Nemesobacterales > UBA2774 > CR02bin9. Next base: position 1,937 of record SMWY01000033.1, on the reverse strand, counting down.
AGCAGACTTTCATAAATCCTCTTAGGTGGTGGAGAAATTTCTTCGGATTCCAAAACAAAAATAGGAAACGGGGCGACTTCGAATTAAAAGACGGGGACAGTTTTAAAACAAATTGGGTAGCCCACCCTGCTTTCGGAGCATACACATATCTTTATTATAGGGCAAAGGGCTATAACTTTTATACTTCTGCCTTGGGTTCATTCGCCCAGAGCGTGCTGTTTGAATACACAATTGAAGGAGTAACACAGTCCCCTTCTATCCATGACCTTGTAATAACTCCTTGTGTAGGGGTTCCTGTAGGTATAATTCTCGAAGAAACATCAGACTGGCTTGTCAAGCGAGAAAGCGGCTTTTTAAATGCTATGGGATATATTGTAAACCCTATGAAAATCATCGTACCTGAAAGGGACAAGGTAAATGTTGGTCCTTTAATTAGCGGCCAGATTGTAATTGCGTTTCAATGGTAACCGGGAACAATTAATCTTTCATATCCATTTATACTAGAAAACACTATGTTTTAAGAGGTAATAGGAATGAGTAAAGAAGAAGGATCAGCTGTAGCGGGAGCATTTTGGTCTAATTCGCCTGTGATTGCGATAACAAGCGCTTGGGAGGGGAAAGTTAATGGACAAATTGCCGTAACTGCGGTTACATCTTCCATAGTTCACGAAATTCCCAGGCTTCTGGTTGGCATATGGAAGGCTAATTATACTCATGAATTCATAACTAACAGTAAAGCGTTTACCATTCATCTATTAAGAAGAGACCAAATTAGTCTTGTAAAGAACTTTGGTTTTTACACAGGTCGTGAAAGAGAGAAGTTTGAAAATATAGAACACAAATTAGGCGTAACCGGGAGCCCGATTTTAGAAGATGCACATTCTTATGCCGAGTGCAGGGTTATTAATGCAATGGACGGCGGTGATATGACTGCTTTTCTTGTTAGTGTTGTTGACGGAAAAATTCTAAACGCCGGACCTTGGATGACGCTTAATGACTTTTATACCGATGCGCCTCCTGAATGGATTGCCGAATACGGAGAAAAGCTTACTCGTTCAGTTTCTTTTTCTATGGACAAAATTCACAATATCAACTATACGCCTTGGGAACCATAATTTTTTTAAGCCTCTTCCAAGAAGTTTATATAAAGGAAGTGAGCTATCTAGGCTCGGGGACAATAATTAGACTTAACGGCTTATAATTTCTTAGAACAACTAAGCTCGTAGGAATGCCCGCTTTTGATTTTCCTAGCGCATATACATAGTCATAAATATTCTTAATAGCCATACCGTTAAATTGAATAATAGTGTCCTCACCTAAAATTCCCGCCTTATCCGCCGGGCTCCCCTCTTTTACCCCCATTAGCTTTACACCCTCTACTTGATTTGAATAATCAGGAATTGTTCCAAGGTAGACATTAAACTTTGTAGACCCCTTTTTAGGCTCAATCACATTTGAAAAAGCGATTTTCTCTTGTCTAGAGTTTAATTCAACAATAAGTTCCGAAATAAGGTCCAGAACTTTACGTTCTCCAAGTGGGTTTATCTTTTCCCAGTCATCTCCCGGAGTATGATAATCAGCATGAAGCCCTGTGAAAAAATGAAGCACTGGAATTTTTTTAGCAAAAAATACGGATTGATCACTAGGAGCAAAACCTGAGTTATTGAAGCTAATTTCAAAGTTAAAATCTGTATTTGCCTCATTTACAAGCGCCTTCCAATGAGGAGATGACCCCACTCCAAAAACGGTAAGCTTATCCTGATCAAGCCTGCCTATCATGTCCATATTTATCATTGCTACCGTTTTGTCTAGAGGAACTTTGGGGTTATCAACATAATAAGACGCACCGATCAATCCTAATTCCTCAGCTGAAAATGCGATAAAAACAAGGCTCTTTTTTAGAGATCCTTTTCGGCAGGAAAAAAACTCACTTAGCT
>SMWY01000032.1 GCA_004356555.1 Candidatus Dadabacteria bacterium | reverse complement strand
GACATGGCTTATATTGGTATGCAAAATTCAGGTATCAGGGTAAGCAATATATGGCGTATGTTGGTAAAGAGAAAAAAGAAGTGGATGCAATGAATCTTATTAAAAAGAAGAAAAGGAGGAAGAAATAATGGGAGTATTTAAGCGCTGGCATGAGCACAAAGACGGAACTAAAACCCCTTACTGGTACTATAGGCTATGGCATAACGGCAGGGAGATAAAGCGATCCGTAGGCGAGGCAGGCATAGTTACCAAGACGCAGGCTAAGCGGGTAATGGAGGAGACTAAGAGGCGACTCCGACTAGGTAAGTTCGACATCTTTGACGCCCGCATTCCTACGCTTGGTGAGTTTGCAGAGGAGTACAACAAGTATGTTAGGGACGTGAAAAAGAAGCGGTCGTGGAGTAGAGACCGTGAGTTGCTCTCGAACCTATGCAAGTATTTTGGAGATAAGCGGCTTTCGGAAATCACACCTAAGGACATTGAGGACTATAAGCGTATGAGGCTTAAAGAGGTTAAGCCCGCCACAATCAACCGCGCTTTGTCTTGCCTTAAGCATCTTTTCAACTTGGCCAAGAGGTGGAAGAAATACTTTGGAGACAACCCAGTATCTCAGGTTGAATTCTTTGAGGAAAACAACAAGCTAGAAAGGGTGCTAACCCTGGAAGAGGAAGAGAAGCTTTTGGCTTGTAGCGCGCCGCACCTTAGGCCGATTATACTTTGTGCGCTCAATACAGGGATGAGGAAGGGCGAGATTCTAAACCTGAAATGGTCTAATATAGATATGGAAAACAACCTTATCACAATAGAAGCTACCAATACGAAGAGCAAGAAGCCCAAGAGGATTTACGTCAACTCTACCCTAAGAGGGATACTGCTGGAGCAAAGGCTAAAGAATGCTGGGGGGAGTGAGCATGTTTTCCTTGGGGCTAATGGCGAGCCCATAAAGTGGCTCAGGACTGCGTTTGAAAATGCCTGCAGACGTGCTAATATTATAAATCTGAGGTTTCATGATTTGAGGCATACGGCGGCTACTCGCATGGTAGAAAGTGGAGCTAACATCGTGGCAGTAAGCAGGATACTAGGGCACTCTACCCTTTCCATGACCATGAGATACGCTCACCCTGACGCTTCCCTAAGGGAAGCGGTGGAAAAACTGGGAAATTTGAACTCAAACCGTACCAAAAACCGTACCAGTGAAAATTCAGAGGAAGCTTGATGTTACATAACTTCCTGAAATCATTACATTTGGAGGGCTGGCAGAACGGCGATTGCACCGGTCTTGAAAACCGGCGTCCTTACGGACTTGGGGGTTCGAATCCCTCGCCCTCCGCCACTTACGAATAGAGATCTAAAATTAATCTAATTCTACTCCATTCTTATAATAAGCAAGCTCTTTTATTGAGCCGTCTTTATTTAATATTTTATGCTCTCCGTTTAGCTTACCGTCTTTGAAATTGCATACGCTTTTTAATTCTCCGCCTTTGTACCAGCTGGTTGTAATATCTTGTCTTTCATCATTTACATAGTTTGATTCTTTGTGAAGCTGTCCGTTTTCATAGTAGAGGTTAGTGATCCCGTTTAGATGACCGTCTTTACACATCCATTCTGTCTTAAGCTTGCCGCTCTCGTAATAATCCTTCACTATCCCATTGGGATTGTCCTTGCATACAGGGAAGGGGGAGTCGGCTAGAGCTAAATAAGGAGATATAACAATTAGTGATAAAACTATTGCATACTTGATCATACGAGTATCCTCCAATTTTGAAGTCTGATTATTATTTAGATGTTAAGTATATGGAAAAATTTTCAAATTGCACGAAAAACCTTATTTCTAATGGTTTTTTCTTGACTTTTTTTCCTTAAAGTAGTTTAATTGAAATTAAATCTATGGCTACAAGGGAGGATGTATATGAGAGGCAAGATGTTTATCTATATAGCTATTTTTGCTTTTGCGATTTTAAGTGCTAATACTGTTTTAGCAAAATCTGGGGATGAGAAAGCTGCTGAAAATGCACCACCTACTTGTGACGGCAGAGTCGCAACCATTGTAGGCACGGAAGGGGACGATATATTGACCGGCACAATGGGCGATGACGTGATTGTGGGCTTGGGCGGTAACGACCAGATAAGCGGGAAAGAAGGTAAAGACTATATATGCGGCGGTGACGGAAATGACGTTATCCAGGGCAACCGCGGACCCGATATTATCTATGGAGGGGCAGGGGATGACCGTTTAGAGGGCAACCGCGGGGATGATATCATATATGGCGGCGAGGGCAACGATTATATAAAAGGCGGTGATGGAGAAGACTTCCTAGATGGAGGTCCCGGAACTGATAGTATTAACGGCGGAAAAGGCAAAGATAAATGCTTAAACTATGAGCAGAAGAAAAAGTGTAATACGAAATAACAAAATTAATTGTAACCTTTAGTCTATGAGTTCTAAGCTCTATATTGTTTCAACTCCTATAGGCAACCTTGAAGATATAACGTTAAGGGCGCTTAATGTTTTAAAACAAGTTGACCTCATAGCATGCGAGGATACTAGGACTACAAAAAAATTACTCTCCCGCTATCAAATCCTCAAGCCGCTGACGAGTTACCACGAGCACAATGAGATAGAAAAAGCAAAAGAACTTCTTTCTATGCTTCAGGAGGGTCATAGCATTGCTCTTGTTACAGACGCGGGCACACCTGGAGTCTCAGATCCCGGGTACAGGATCGTAAAGCTCGCTTCTGAGAATGGGGTTCAAATATTCTCGGTACCCGGACCTTCAGCTGCTATTGCAGCACTTAGTATTTCAGGGCTTCCGACATCCGGTTTTACGTTTCTCGGATTTCCTCCGAAGCAAAAAAAACGATTGATTGAATATCTGGAGAGAATAAAGGATTACCCCGAGACGCTTGTTTTTTATGAGTCTCCCAGGAGGGTTATTAAAACATTAGAATCTATGGCTGAAGTATTTGGAGAACGCAACGCTTCTTTAGGCCGTGAGATTACGAAGATGTATGAAGAAACATTGAGAGGTACGCTCTCAGAGATTGTGACTACTCTTAAATCCAGAGATAATTTAAAGGGTGAGTTTACTTTAGTTATAGAAGGAAATTCTCAAGACAAGGGTGAATTCGATTCTGATACTATTGATGATTTATTATTATATTTTAAGAAAGAGGGAGTCAGTTTAAAAGATGCGGTCAAGCAAGTTGCAGTGGATAGCGGTGTTTCTAAAAGTAAGATTTATAAAAAGGCCCTTCAGATTTGGGAATAGGAAATTCTCATAGAGGATAAATTTCCCTATTTATCTATGTGCTTTCTTACAATTCTATCCTTTTCTACCTCTGAACCAACTTTGACCTGTTTTTCCATCTTCTGTTTTTTGTGAGCTGCTTCGCCCTGCACATTAGACTTGCATGATTCGCAAATGGACTCTTCGGAAGGTTTACCGCAAAGCATGCATACTTTTTTCTTCTCTGTCATGATCTCTGTCTCCACTCTAAAGTTTACTGATGAAATTCTTTTCTAGAAATTTTATACATATTTATTTCTCAATTTAAACGGGCGCCCTTTTTTCTCTCCAGTCGGTATGCTGCTCATAGGCGTGAGCCACATGAATAACGGTCTCTTCCTCAAATGGTTTGCCGAGCACTTGTATCCCGATAGGCAGTCCGCCCGAGGAAAATCCACATGGAACTGAAATCCCCGGGAGTCCCGCTATATTACAAGGTATAGTGAGTACATCGGATAAATACATTTTTATGGGGTCTTGGGTTTTTTCACCAATCTTAAACGCAACTTCAGGAGTAGTAGGTGCCACAATTGCGTCCACTTTCTTAAAGGCCTCGTCGAAGTCATTCTTTATTAGAGTTCTTACGCGTTGGGCTTTTAAGTAGTAAGCGTCATAGTATCCAGACGATAGAGCGTAAGTGCCGAGCATTATTCTTCTCTTTACTTCATTTCCAAACCCCTGAGCCCTGGTTTTAAAATACATATCTCTTAAAGACTCCGCCCCTGAAGCCCTGAATCCATACTTTACACCGTCGTATCTTGCAAGATTTGAGCTGGCCTCAGAAGGGGCAATTATATAGTAAGTCAGGACTGCATACTTAGTGTGGGGAAGGGATATTTCGATAACCTCCGCGCCCAAATCTTCAATCATGGAAATAGCTTTCTTAGATGCGTTTTCTACATCCTTATCCATACCTTCTACAAAGTATTCCTTGGGTATGCCGATTTTTAACCCTTTAATATCATCCTTAAGGCTCATGGTATAATCGGGCACAGGAATATTCACACATGTTGAATCTCTTGGGTCAGGTCCGGAGATCGCATTTAGAATTAGCGCCGTATCTTCAACCGTTTTTGTCAAAGTGCCTGCCTGATCAAGGGATGAAGCAAATGCTATCATCCCAAATCTGCTTACTCGCCCGTAAGTCGGCTTCATCCCCACCACGCCGCAAAGAGCGGCAGGTTGTCTAATTGAGCCCCCAGTATCTGTGCCCACCGACCCCAGACAAAGCGACGCTGCTGTTGCGGATGCGGAGCCTCCGCTTGATCCGCCCGGCACTCTTTTTAGATCCCAAGGATTTGAAGTGGGGCCAAAGTAAGAAGTTTCAGTTGACGAGCCCATTGCAAACTCATCCATGTTATTTTTTCCTAAAATCACGGCACCACAATCCAAAAGCTTTTGAGTCACTGTGGCATTATAAGGGGGAATAAAGTTCTCAAGCATCTTTGAGCCGCAGGTTGTAGTTATATCTTTTGTTATAAATATGTCCTTTAGTCCAAGAGGAATACCGTGGAGCGGCCCTATATAGTTGCCTCTAGAGATTTCCTCCTCAGCTTTCTTGGCGGACTCAAGTGCTTTTTCCGAAAGTACAGTAATATATGTATTAAGCTTCTCATCTTTATCCTCGATTCTATCCAAGATTGACTGAGTTAGCTCAACAGGGGATAACTCTTTTCCTTTGATTAACTCAGATGCCTCTTTAATGGTTAAAAATGGCAACTCCATTCGGGTGTGTCTCCTTAGTCTTCGATCACTTGTGGTACAACGAAGAAATCATCCTCACTTTCTGGTGCGTTTTTAAGAACTTCTTCTGTGCTTAACCATTCTACAACCTTATCTTCTCTTAGAGGGGTGGAACTATCCAGCACATGTGAGGTTGGTTCTACATTATCGGTGTTAAGCTCATTTAGTTGTTCAATGTATTCCAATATCTTGCCTAACTGCTCTGTAAATTTTTCAAGCTCTTCTTCATTGAATTCGAGCCTCGCGAGCTCAGAAACCTTAATTATGTCGTCTTTAGATATTTTCATTTATACTCCTGTTCTTAACTTCCACATAACTCCTCGGCAAATTCAATAATCTGGGTCTCAAGTTTGACTCCGTCTAAGTTGTTTATTTCCTGAACTCCAGTGGGGCTTGTTGTATTAATTTCAGTTACATAACCTCCGATAACATCAAGACCTACCAAATAAAGTCCATCTTTTCTTAAGCGTGGGCCAATTGCTTCACATATTTCTAGGTCCCTTTGGGTGAGCTCCGATTTAGCGGGGCTGCCCCCTGAATGAAAATTGGATCTGAATTCTCCTCCGGGCTTAGGTACTCTGAGCACCGCTCCTAAAGGCTCCCCGTTTAGAATTATTATTCTCTTATCACCCTCTGATACTTTTTCAATAAACTTTTGTCCTATTACATACTCCGTTCCAAATTTGGTGATTGATTCCAATATTACGTTTGCGTTGCGATCCCCCTCTCGAACATAGAAGATCCCTTCTCCGCCGTATCCGTCAAGTGGTTTGACTACTATTTGTCCTCCGGCTTCGCTAAGAAATTCCTCAAGTTGCCCGATATTTTTGGTCACAATGCTTTGGGGAATAATTTCAGGAAAAAATAAGGAGTAAAGTTTTTCATTTGATTCCCTGATCCCAGTCGGATTGTTCAGTACTTTCGTTTTGTTCTCATCAATAAGGCTGAGTATGTATGTTGCATAAAGGAAGTCGTTGTTGACCGGAGGGTCTTTTCTCATCCATACGGCATCGAAGCTTTCGAGCGGTAATGTTTGTGTGTCGCCTAATTTATAGAAATCTTCACTTCTTTCAAGGCTAATCTGTGTAGCGTTGCCAAAGGCTTGAGCTTCTTTTACAAACATATCCTTAAGCTCCAAATACCATACTTCATGCCCTCTTGCCTGGGCTTCAAGCATGAGCACAAAGGTAGTGTCTTTTTCGGTATTAATTGTCCCTACCGGGTCCATTACAAATGCCATTTTTAATTTCATAGACTTTCCTTTTGGAATGCTCGCTATTGCCGATTGATTCTACCGAATTTTATGAGTGGGGACAAATAACCATATTTAAGTCTGGGTCG
>SMWY01000031.1 GCA_004356555.1 Candidatus Dadabacteria bacterium | reverse complement strand
GATCATAACAATTTCTGTAAGTCATCATCGGACAATTCAATGGGTTCTACTGTTTCGTTTATATTGGCCCTGAAATTACTTAGATCAACCCCGAGCAAATAGCAAGTAAAAATTGAGCGAATATGCTTATGCATTACAACCAGCACTTTTTCTCCGGGATAGGCAAGAGCAATCTCACTGATTGTACGTACTATACGCTGCTGCACCTCTTCCAAAGTCTCTGGCCCGTTAGGAATCGGAATAGATATATCCCCGTCTATCCACCATTTTTTGAAATCACCTTCTGGATCAGCAAGAAGATCGTCGTACTTCTGCCCGTTCCAATCTCCGTGATCGAGTTCTCTTAAGTCTTGATGAATATCAAGTGGAATACCAATTTTATCAGCGTAAGATTTAGAGGTGTCATGTGCCCTCTTAAGCGGGCTTGTAACAATTCTGTTAAAGTTAAGCGATTCTATTATAGGCAGCGTCTCCTCAATCTCAGCCCACCCAACATCACATAGCGGCAGGTCTGTAGTACCGATAAGCCTATGCTCTAAATTCCATGCTGTCTTACAATGACGTCCGAGATAAATTTTTGCAGTTTCTTGTGATTCGCTCATACAATTTTCCGGTTGTTATTTATCCAATATTATTAAGTATTGTGGATCAAATCAGGCATCAATATACCAAAAAAGTGACAATTTATAAGATATAGATTAATTAGCAGAACTTGCTTTTTGTTCTATTTTATTATCATCCTGTTGTTCCAGGATCAGGCTGCTTTTTTTGAGATCGGGCAAATATGTGCCGCCCAATTTAACATGTCCCTTGTCAACTCCATCACATATCCTTTTAATTAAATAATCCCTGTCTACCCCCATAATATTAACTCCATGATCAGATTCAACTAAGCAAAGCATTTTCATGCTTTTCCCATTCTTATTAGCAAGCTCATAAATAGCTGAATAATTAAGAAGAGCCGCCTCAACAGTTCCACACGGGAGTGATGGGTTCCTAGCACCTGCATAATATTCACTCTTTCCGAACCAGTTGGGATCCGGATATCCGTGGAAATGAATTATTGGCAGACCGTTCTTTATAAGATCAGGAGTATAAAGAGCTGCCGCAATAGCTTGGGCAAGAATTACATATGTATCAAAAGACGGCCTGATATCTTTTCGGTTCAAGTCTACTCCCCTAGGGGTTTCTAACTGCAGCTTACCTTTAACAACACCAATCCTGACTATATCGCTATTAGGATCAAGGTTAGTTTTATCACTACCAGAACGGGAAGTAGTTATCCATATGTCAGGCACTTGCTGAAAAATCTCTTTTCCCCGTATGACAGTTCTTACATACCACCTGCCCTTTTTATTCTCCCTAACCATATTGTCATCGACACTTTCTACCTTTTGCAACTTGTTCCAAGTAGTTTTGCTTATTGTAACCCGGCCTTCATATCTAGGAGCCTCAGCCAAAGCTATGAAACCGTACGACACACCGGTCCTGCCCTCGAGAATCTTTTCAACAACATCCCTATGGGATTGCCTCTTTACTTTCTCACTAAATTTAGCTCCCTGCGGGAAGAGGTTAGTAGACCTTAGGAGCCTGCCTAGCTCTGCTAACTGTTTTGGGAAAACGGATTCCTCAGGATCGTACTCCCCTTTTTTAAAACGATTTAGCACTGGTGGTCTAATTGGTGCGTATATTTTCGGTATTAAGGAATTCAAAATGAAATCGTCCATTCCTTCGTTTAAATAAATAGAGTCTGAAAGATTCATATTAACGAGCGAAAACCTATCGGGAGCAATACCCATAATGATTACAGACATTGTTGCAATGAGGTTCTGTAATCCTATTGCTATCCTGCGGTCATATGTAGTGTTTTTGTCCGCGAACTCCGGCTCTAAAGGCATAAGTGTAATAATTTGAGTATTAAAAGGGTCCTGTACATATCTTGCCGTAAAATCATCAGCCCATCCGCTTACTTTAAGAATTTCCATTACGGACATATCAGGTCTTCGCAAATAACCGTACATTCTCTCGGCTATACCACTTAAAAACGTCCTTGTCAGAGAATACTCTCTTTTTACATCCACTACTGCATGAATGTTTCTCTTTACCTTTCTTGTGCGGAGGACTTTTGATATTAATCCTGCGGGCAATTCGGCTGCTTCATCCCATGGAATTACCTGAACCCCATGTTCTTTTAGTTTATTCTCAAGTTTTTCTCTAAACTTTATTACAATCTGATTTCCATAATTACGTGGTAAAGGCCTAAACGTTACCCTTACCCTTTTAGCCATCTCTAGAGGCTTCCTAGGATTAACTAAATCCTTTTGAACAGGCATTCCCGTTAAGCTAATAATTGTTTTGAGTTCTAAATCTGCAAATTGCTGACTATCCATTATTTCTCTCCCATTACACACATCCCATTCCCGGAGTGCCTACCTTCTATTTATAAACGGAAAAACTCGGCACCCAACTTCAGTTAATAAAAATATGGATTCACAATACGTAAATGAAAATATTATCTTCTAATAAACTCCCCGATTAAACAATTCAAACAACCTGTCAATTATAGACTATTGAAAGAGGTTACTCAATAAATGTGGGCCACTAATCATTAACGAGTAATAGCAGAAATCAAGATACAATGGTTATTTTTCTATAGAATTCAATTGTTTTCAGATTCTTCTTGATTTAGTACTTCCTCCATTTGTTCTCTTACAATCTGCATCAATTTTTCTCTACCTTCTCTACCTGAAGGCAAATCATCGACATAGATAGCTGGCAATATTTTAACCCTCATAGTCCCGGTATTAATCCAGGCAGATCCCTTGGACAGTATTTCGAGTCCCCCGGTAATAATCATGGGTACTACAGGCACCTTTGCTAGAACAGCAATGAAAAATCCGCCTTTTTGAAACGGCAAAAGTTTCCCGTCTTTACTTCTTGTTCCTTCCGGCGCTAAAACAACCGAGGGTCCTGAGCGAATTTGGCCGACTATCTTTCTAACTTCCTTAGTATCTGAGCTTGAGCCGTCTCTTGCCACCGTATAGTGCCCGGACAGTCTGGCTACCCAGCCGATAAAAGGAATTTGACCCACTTCCTTTTTCATTATAGATCTCCAGTCAATAGGAAGAGCAGCCATAAATGCAAGAATATCAAGTGCGCTTTGGTGATTAAACATTATTATAGAGGGCTCATCGGGCAAATTCTCAACCCCCTCTACTTCAAGTCCTATACCGCCGGTCTTTAAATTTATCCGGGCCCAGGGCCTTACCGCATACTTAACAACAAGATGACGGAAAGTCAGAGACAGAAATATTCCGATAATACCGAAAAAAATGGTATAGACTATAAAAGCAAACCAGCAAAATATTATTCTAATCATAATGGGTTAAATTGAAGAATCACTGTATTGTTTTTATCTTAACTAGATTTATCCGTAATGGAATATTTGTCAAGCAGACAAAATCCTAAGCCCAGATGGTACTATTTCAATTTTGTGAGATCCTTCTTCGAGATAAAAAGGCTCACCATCCATATGAGCAGGTATTTTTGATTCTAATGTAATTTCCATATTTGTTGCTCTTTTAATCTCGACCTCATCCAAATCGGAATGAGATCCCTCCAGCACCTTGGGTATTTTAATCAGTCTGTTAATTATGGACATATCCTTAATAATATGAAAATCGAGCAGACCGTCGTCAATCTTAGCATCGGGAGCTAGTTTAAAGCCCCCCTGATAGAGACCATTGGAGGCGCCTGTCAGTAAAAGTGTGCCTTCGTAATTCCAATCATCAATTTTCACTCGAGCTGGAAACCCTTTAAAAGTTAATGCCTCTTGAACAGATACTAGAAGATAACCTAGCGGCCCCCTGAATAGTTTTAATTTCTTAAACCTGTGTGAGACAGCGCCATCAAGGCCGATTCCAAGGCCGTTAATGAAATAGCTGTCTCCGAGTTTTCCTATATCGAACGGTCTTTCCCTTCCTGAGAATACAGTCTCAATAGCAAGCATTGTATCAAGGGGAATAGAGGCGGCTTTTGGAAAATCATTTCCGCTTCCGCATGGAACAACACCAAAAACTACTGATGATCCTATAAGTCCGTTAACCACTTCATGGGAGGTTCCATCCCCCCCCACCGATATAACATGAGTGAATCCCTCTGCCACAGCATCTTTTGCAAATTCGGTAGCCTGTCCTGCTTCTGAAGTAAATTTAAACTCACAATGAACATTCTTATTCTCAATTACCTCTTTAATCATGCCGAATGCATTATTAGTTCTGCCCTGCCCTGCCGTAGGGTTAACAATAAATATATAATTTAGCTCTTTCAATATTCCCTCTTTACTGTAAAATTCCCATACAGTTTACCATAGTATTATTTTTTATTTTCTAAAGTGCTATAAAACTCAATACTTGATAAACACCATATTATATGTTAAATAACTTCGTTTATCTGAACTAGTGGTTTGCAAAAACAGGAGGCATTTTTAATGGCAGAAGAAACACAACCGTCCGAACAGGCCAATGAAGTACTCAGCATGAAACAGCTTCTTGAGGCAGGAGTTCATTTTGGGCACCAGGTAAGTCACTGGAACCCAAAGATGAAGGATTATATATTCGGCAGCAGAAATGGAATTCACATAATAGACCTTCAACAAACTGTAGGTTTATTTAAAAAGGCCTACAATTTTGTGAGAGATGTGGTGGCAGAAGGTGGCGAAGTACTGTTTGTGGGAACAAAAAAACAAGCTCAAGGTATTATTTCGGAAGAAACAGTAAAGTCCGGCATGCCCTATGTGAATACTCGCTGGTTAGGCGGTACACTTACAAACTTTCCTACGATCCGTGCAAGGGTAGATTATCTACTAGAACTAAAGAAGCTCGAAGAGGAAGGACATATGGATCATCTTCCTAAGAAAGAGGTAAAAAACCTAAGAAGAGAGATTCAAAAATTAGAGCATTTATTAGGCGGAATCGTAAATATGAAGGGCCATCCTCAGGCTTTATATATAGTTGATACAAGGAAAGAACACATAGCTGTAAAAGAAGCTAAAAAGTTGGGAATCCCAATTGTAGCAGTCGTAGACACAAACTCTAATCCTTCTGATGCAGATCTTATAATCCCGAGTAACGACGATGCAATTAGGGCAATCAAGCTATTCACATCGAGAATTTCTAACGCGTGCATCGAAGGAAAACATATATACGAGCAAAAACTACAGGCTGGGGAAGTTGTCAAAAAAGAACAGGAATCAAAGATTGTAGTAGAAAGAAAGGTTTTTGTATTCAAGGAATACGGAGAGGAACGAGATAAGGAAGGTTCAACCTCTGTAGCTATATCTGAGGCCACTACAGGTGAAACAGTAGTACAGCCAATAGAACAACAAGTTGATATAAGCAAAGAATTTCAGCCGGCAGAAAGTCCCGGTACTCCTGCGGAGCCCGCTGTCTCAGCTGAACCGACTGAAAATGCTGAAGTGAAAGTAAAAAGTCCCGCAGCAGAACCTAAATTAGAATCTCAAGAAGAAATCAAGAAGGAGGATTAGAATTAACATGGCCGAGATTACAGCACAGATGGTCAAAGAGCTTAGAGACTCAACAGGAGCTCCTTTTATAGACTGCAAAATGGCTCTAGAAGAAGTTGCCGGAGACTTGGATAAGGCTCTTGATATACTTAAAATCAAAGGCGTTGCAAAAGCATCTAAAAAAGTAGGGAGAGAAACTCCTGAGGGAACTGTGGCTACCTATATTCACGCAGGTGGAAAAATCGGCGTTATGGTCGAAGTTAACTGTGAGACCGATTTTGTAGCCAGGAACGAAGAGTTTCAGACATTTGCACGGGAAGTTGCAATGCAGATTGCCGCTTCTAACCCTAAATATATAAGCAAAGAAGAAATACCAGAGTCAGAACTTGAAAGAGAAAAAGAGATATTGAAAGCCCAGGTCCTAGAGTCTGGCAAACCTGAAAATATTGCTGAAAAGATCGTCGAAGGTAAAATAGAAAAATTCTTTGAGGAAGTATGCCTACTAAATCAAACCTACATCAGAGATTCCAAAGTAAAAATTAATGACCTATTGCAGGAATTAATTGCAAAGATTGGGGAGAATATTAAAGTTAGAAGGTTCGCAAGGTTTCAATTAGGGGACCCCCTGGATTAAAAAAAAACCTTAAACTAAGCAAACTATGACTTCTCCAGATACTCCATCCGAGCCAAAATATCGAAAAGTCCTTCTAAAGTTAAGTGGAGAAGCACTTCAGGGAGAGAAGGGGTATGGAATTAGCGCTGAGGTGCTTGAAACCATTTCCGATGAAATAGCTGAGGTCAACAAACTCAACATCGAATTGGCAATTGTAATAGGCGGCGGAAACATATTCAGAGGAATAGCTGGTGCATCGAAAGGAATCGACAGGTCTACCGGAGACTATATGGGTATGCTTGCTACTGTCATAAATGCGCTAGCACTACAGGACTCACTTGAGAAGAAAGGTATCCATACTAGAGTACAAACAGCTCTCAATATAGAACAGGTTGCTGAGCCCTATATAAGAAGGCGTGCTGTAAGACACCTTGAAAAAGGAAGGGTCGTAATATTTGCAGCAGGTACCGGAAACCCATTTTTCACAACAGATACTGCTGCCACCCTTAGAGCTTTAGAGATAGGAGCTGATTTAATACTTAAAGCAACTAAGGTCGACGGAGTCTATGACAAAGACCCTTTAGAACATAAAGACGCAGTTAAATTCAAAGAATTAAGCTACATGGAAGTGTTAAAAAAAGAATTAAAGATCATGGATGCAACTGCAATCTCTTTATGTATGCAGGGGAATATACCTATAATAGTGTTCAATTTATTTGAAAATGGTAACATTAAAAATGTTATAATGGGAAAGGAAATAGGGACTATTGTAAGGAGTGATAAAGATGTGTGACAATATACTAGCAGACATATTGCAAGATACTGAAGACAGGATGAATAAAACTTTAAGCGCGTTTAACACAGAGCTTGCTAAAATAAGAACCGGAAGAGCAACGTCTGCACTAGTAGATCATATAATTGTAGATTATTATGGAGCGGAAACTCCCATTAATCAGCTAGCCACTGTCTCAATACCTGAACCAAGGGCTATCTTGATACAACCTTGGGATGTGAGCGCAATTCCTGAAATTGAAAAAGCTATTATGAAATCAGAGCTTGGCATAAATCCTGCAAACGACGGAAAGGTAATCAGAATTGGCATACCGACACTAACCGAAGACCGAAGAAAAGAATTGGTTAAATATGTATCCAAGGTTGCTGAAGATTTCAGAGTTTCAATCAGGCAAGTCAGGCACGACGTTAATCATTTTGTTAAAGCTTTGGAAAAAGAAGAAGGAATTCCAGAAGATTATATTAAAAAGAATCTTGATAATGTTCAGAATATTACTGATAAATTCATAAAAAACATAAACGAAATATTAGAGAAGAAAGATAAAGAGATTCTTGAAGTCTAACTCTAATATATTAGTACTTACTTCCAACCTAAATATTAGTTTCATTTACCCAGCCGCCTGTAATTTCATTTATTAGGAGCAAAAGTTATATTGTTTTATAATAATTTTGTATGATATAGACGGAAATTAATATAAGATGAGAGACTCACTACCCAATTTCTTTTCATATCTCTTTATGACAGCAGCTCTAATAGCCCTGTTTTCCGCCTTTGGGATGATTGTAATATTTTTGAGGGCTCACGTAATATCGATCAACGTCCTTGAGAAATAAACCGGCTTCATATTTCTATACATTTTTATAATAAGTTTTATTTTAGCTCCGACTTTCCTCTATATATCATATAAAATTGATAAAAATAGAGCTCAATCTAGTTGCTTATTTTTGTAACTCCTCCCATATAGGGGACTAAAACTTCAGGAACTGTGACACTACCATCCGCCTCCTGAAAATTCTCTAAAATTCCTATCACAGTTCTCCCCACGGCAAGTCCCGACCCGTTTAAAGTATGTACAAGTTTAACTTTGCTCCCGTCTTTTGGACGATATCTTATTGATGCTCTTCTTGCCTGAAAATCCTCAAAATTGCTGCAGGAGGAGATTTCTCTGAAGGTGTTTTCACTCGGAACCCAGACTTCAAGATCATAAGTTTTTGCAGATGAAAATCCCATATCTCCCGTACATAAAAGCACAACTCTATACGGCAGCCCTAAAAGCTCCAGTACACGGGCGGCATTTTCTGTAAGAGATTCGTGCTCCTCGTATGAACTATCAGGGTTGGAAAATTTTACGAGTTCAACCTTATTAAACTGGTGCTGTCTAATAATCCCTCTTACATCCTTACCATATGAACCTGCTTCACTTCTGAAACACGGTGTATAGGCGACGTATTTTATAGGAAGCTCGTCCTCTTTTAATATTTCATCTCTGTGAATATTAGTCACAGGTACTTCCGCCGTAGGAACCAGGTAAAAATCAGTTCCTTCGATTTTAAAGAGATCCTCCTCAAATTTAGGAAGGTTGCCGGTGCCGATAAAACTATCCGTATTAGCCATAAACGGGGGAAGAACTTCCGTGTAGCCGTGCTCATTAGTATGAAGATCGAGCATAAAGTTAATAAGAGCTCTCTCAAGCCTTGCCCCAAGTCCTTTATATAGAGCAAACCTGGCTCCTGTAATCTTTGCCGCTCTATCAAGATCAAGAATATCAAGATCTTTACCAATTTCGACATGATCCTTAGGCTCAAAATCAAAATCTTTGGGCTCTCCCCATTTCCTTATTTCAACATTATCGGCATCGCTGCCTCCGACTGGAACAGAATCATGGGAAATATTTGGAATTGTTAGAAGAAAATTTCGAAACGCTTCTTCAGCCCTTGCTCTTAGTTCTCCTAGCTCTTTAATCTGAACTGAGGTCCTCTTCATTTCTTCCTGAAGCTCTTGGGCTTCTTCTTTCTTCCCTTCCCTCCTTAACTCACCCACTTTTTTAGAACCTATATTGCGTTCACGTTCAAGCTTTTCAACCTTCTTAATTATTTCTTTCCTTCCCCTATCAAGAGCCCAAAACTCCTCGAAATCAATTTCCGCTCCCCGCTCTGCTAATTTTCCTCTAACCTTATCCATATTCTCTTCTATATATTTTGAATCAAGCATATAATATTATCCTTTTATCAATCTCAGAGAAATTTGCGATCATATCAACGAAATATAACGGCCTTAAATCTATCATCTGCACTTTCTATTTTCAAATTGTCATACAAGCAGCTCAATATTAACTCAATTCTACTCATACAGAATTTATTACCAGATGCAGACTTTAATCAATACTAACTTCAAACCATAAATGCAAAGTTTTTTGAAGATTAATAAATTATGGTAGAGCTATTTTAACATTAACTTTTGTAAAAAAAGGAAGTTTTTTTTAATAAATAATCGATCTGGGTTAATATTACTCTTTTTTACTGTAAAATATTAATTGGAGGTAAAAATGGCTAATCTCGGAAAAGACATCGAATTGACTTACATGGGGCATTCCACATTTAAAATAAAGTCCGCTCAAGGGAAAATACTCATATTAGATCCATGGGTAGATGGTAATCCCATGTGCCCGGATAATCTAAAAAAAATAGACCATGTCGATATTTTGGCAATAACGCATGCACATTTTGATCACATTGGTGATAGCGTCCGTATTGGAAATGAGTTTCAACCCAAGGTGGTGGGAATTTATGAAACCTGTGTATGGCTTAATAGTAAAGGGGTCAAAAATATCTTGCCAATGAACAAGGGCGGGACCCAGGAGGTGGATGGAATAAAATTTACTATGGTGCATGCCGATCATAGCTGCGGTATTCAGGAAGAGGACGGGACTATAACCTACGGCGGTGAGGCGGTAGGATATGTGATAGAGTTTGAGAACGGATTTAAAGTTTATCACGCCGGAGACACCGCGGTTTTTAGCGATATGAAGCTTATCGCCGAAATTTATAAACCTGAGCTTATAATGATCCCTATTGGAGATTTATTTACAATGTCACCTCTTGAAGCGGCTCATGCCTGCAGGTTCTTATCCCCCAAGTATGTGATTCCGATGCATTACGGCACCTTTCCTCTCCTTACCGGAACGCCCGAACAACTGATAAACCTAACCCAAGACATAGAAGGAATTGAAATTATAAAACTAAAACCCGGAGAAACTTTAACATAGCCGTACTTTTACTATGTATAGTGTTACTATGTAGCGAATTGCCGTCTTAAAGGAGATAACATGCGTAGAAGTAGAAATTTTGTACTATTGATAATTCTAGCAGCTTTTTATTTGGTCTCTTGTGATTCAAGCGGAGACAATTCCACAATTCCTCCGGCACCGCCCGACCCCGGCATAGAAAACCAATATAGCCCGGTAAACGCGTTCAATAACCTTATTTTTGACAGACCCCTGGGTATAGAAAACGCGGGTGACGGTACAAACCGTCTGTTTGTTGTGGAGCACAGAGGTGTTATACTGGTCATAAATAATGTCTCTGCCACTCAAAGTGGTGAGACTGTTCAGTTAAAGGGTATAGATGCGACATCAAACGTATTTCTAGATATACAAGACCAGGTTTTTTTTGATGAAAATGAACAGGGACTGCTGGGGCTTACATTTCATCCCAACTACGAAAATAACGGTTTCTTTTATCTAAATTACATGGCGGACAACCCGCTGCGGAACGTAATTTCACAGTTCGCTGTGAGTGAGGATAATCCTAATATCGCCGATGCGGACAGTGAGGTGATTTTACTTGAAATTGAACAGCCTCATCCCTTTCATAACGGCGGCCAGCTTGTGTTTGGGCCTAATGACGGGTTCCTCTATATCTCTGTGGGGGACGGGGGTCACGATTCCGAGGACAATGCTCAAGACCTCTCGAATTTGTTCGGAGCCGTGCTTCGTGTGGATGTGGATAATCCGGACGGCGGTATGAACTACGGTATTCCATCTGATAATCCTTTTTTTGGGAACGCATCGGGTTTT
>SMWY01000003.1 GCA_004356555.1 Candidatus Dadabacteria bacterium | reverse complement strand
ATATTACTTTCCACAGTGGGCCTAAGAGAGGCTCTCATGAACATTCTTCCTAACTGCCTTAAGAACAGCATTCCGGTAGGAATTGGGCTATTGATTGCACTTGTAGGACTTGAATGGTCGGGAATGGTAGTGAGTCATCCTATAACATATGTCACACTTGGAGACCTCACTTCAACTCCTACACTATTATCTATTTTTGGGCTTTTGGTAATGGCCATTCTCTTTGCGCTCAGGATACGGGGTGCCATACTTATAGGATTTCTTCTAACTGCTGTTGCCGGTTTAATAATTGGAATAATTGAATTTAAAGGAGTATTTGCCTCTCCTCCCTCACTTGCCCCTACCCTACTTAAACTCGAGATACCAAACGTATTTGTAAACCCCGAGCTTATAACCGTAATCTTCGTTTTCCTTTTTCTGGATATCTTTGACACTATAGGCACATTAATTGGAGTGAGCCAGCCGGCGGGTCTTATGGTAAACGGCAAGCTACCCAGAGCTAGACAGGCATTATTATCAGACGCTGTTGCCACTAGTGCAGGTGCATTATTGGGAACATCGACAATTACAAGCTATATAGAGAGCACTACTGGAATTTCCGCCGGAGGTAAAACGGGATTAACTAATATAGTTGTTGCCATACTATTTTTATTAGCAATATTCTTAAACCCAATCGTTCAATTGATTGGGGCAGGACACGAAATAGGGGGAATAACTGTGTATCCGGTTATTGCACCCGCTTTGATTATAGTAGGCTGCATGATGTTCAAAAATATAGTGAACATAGATTGGGAAGACTATTCAGAATACATACCCGCATTTCTGACCCTCCTAATGATGCCTCTTACTTTTAGTATTACTGAAGGGATTTCCTTTGGAGTTATCTCTTATGTGCTGCTTAAAGTAATTAGGGGGAAAGCAAGAAAAATCCATTGGCTTCTATACCTTATCGCAATTCTTTTTGTTGCAAGATATATATGGCTTAAGTAGAAAGCTGTAAGTTCTTAAAGCTCCGGAGCAGCGGCTTTATCTAAGTACCATTCAAGCATTCCGTTTTGAGGCTCAACCATCGAGGCAGGATAAGGGAGGGGTTCTGAACCCTTTTCTAAGATTTCCTTAAATACCGGGGCTTTAGCCTCCCCAGCTACAAGAAATGATACTCTCTTTGCGTTATTAATTACAGGAAAAGTAATGCTAACTCTTTTTTGCCCTGTCTCAGGGTGCTCCGCAACGACGCAGATTCTTTGCATTTCCTTTAGATTATGGGCCCCGGGGAAAAGGGATGCGGTATGTCCGTCATCTCCCATACCAAGAAATATCCAGTCGAACCTAGGAAATTCATTTCCACCTGAGGAAACATTTTCACCTATCACCTTTTCATATCTTAGAGCTTCATTAGTGGGCGGGTCTTCACCTAATACCCTGTGAATATTGCCTGCAGGTATATCAATATGTGACAGTAGAGCAATATTTGTCATCTTATAGTTACTCTCATCATTGTCAGGAGGGACACAGCGCTCATCACCCCAAAAAAAGATTACATTCTTCCAAGGAATCCCCTCGCGATATGGAGGCTCTGCAAGAATTTCAAAAAATGCTTTAGGGGTATGTCCTCCGGAGAGTGCAATGGTTAGAGACTCACCGGAATTGGCCTTTTCTTCCACCGCACTTTTAAAATCCACTGCCAATTGCGCTGCTAATTCAGAGCTATCTTCAAAGAGATAATATTTCTTTCCCATATTTGTGACTACCTATTATTAACAAATTCTATCTATAACTCGCAGTACTCTCCGTCATTTGATAAATTCTTACACGGGTACCGCCAGTCATCACTGGGGTCATCAAACAGGTTTCTAACTTCGGGCGGTCCCCATGTGCCAGCTGGGTACCCATACATTTTAATCTTGGAGTTACTCTCACAGGCCTCAATGATAGGATCGACAAACTTCCAGCACGCCTCCACCGCATCTGCCCTAGCATAATGCGTTGCGTCACCCAGTATGCAGTCCAGTATGAGGCGCTCATAAGCCTCGGGAATATACGCATCAGCCAGATCGGAATAATGAAAGTCCATACCTACTTCTTTTATGTCGAATCCGGCTCCGGGCTTTTTCATTCCGATCTTAAGAAGGATTCCCTCATCGGGCTGAATTCTTATAATCAACTGGTTAGGGGTAGCTTCGCATAGTTCGGTTTTTGTAAACAAGTGATGAGGAGTCTTTTTAAAATGAATTACGACTTCGGTAACCCTTGTAGGGAGACATTTCCCTGTGCGAATGTAAAACGGAACATCGCCCCAGCGCCAATTGTCTACATATAATTTAAGCGCTACAAATGTAGCCGTACGCGAATCGGGAGCAACATCTTTTTCCTGTCTGTAACCAAGAACTTGTTCTCCACGGATTTTTGATGCAACATACTGTCCCTGCACCGCGTATTTTGTTACCTCACTTGGTTTAATAGGGCGAAGGGATTCAAAAACCTTTACGCTTTCATTGCGGACATTGGTCGCGTTAAAAAATGAGGGGGGCTCAATTGCTATTGTACCCAGCACCTGCAGCAAATGGTTTTGTACCATATCCCTCATTGCGCCATAATGGTCATAGTATCCGCCGCGCTGCTCAACGCCAATAGATTCGGCCGCGGTTATCTCAATATGACTGACATAATTCCTGTTCCAGAGAGGCTCGAAGATACCGTTTGCGAATCTTAGAGCAAAGATGTCCTGCACTGTTTCCTTGCCGAGATAATGATCGATCCTGTATATCTGATCCTCATCAAATATGCTTTGAAGGTCAGCGTTTAAGGCTTTGGCTGATTTGAGGTCTCTGCCAAAGGGCTTTTCTATAATAATTCTTTTCCAGGAAGAGGTTTTACCCTCTTTCTGAAGGTCTTTTTTCCCAATATTATTAGCAATCGAGGTGTATAAGCTCGGCGAGGTCGAGAGATAATAAATATAGTTTCCGCCGATCTTAAGCTTTTTATCTATAGTCGATAATTTTTTCTTTAATTCTTCATAGTGATTTATATCAGTCGCGTCAAGAGCCTGATAGTAGAGGTGCTTTGAAAAAGCTCCAAGTTGTTTCTGATCGGCCTTTTTGAGACTGGCGTAAGTTTTTATATCGCTGACAATTTTCTTCCTAAATGCATCATCCGAATAGGGCGATCTACTGATACCCAGTATCGCAAATTTCTTCGGAAGCAAGTTCTGACGATATAGAGCATAAATTGCAGGCATTAACTTTCTTTTTGTTAAATCTCCCGAAGCTCCAAATATAACAATTATGCAATTGTTCTCTTGTGCCATTTAAACACCTCTATTTAAGATTCATAGAATTACAGTTCTAAAAACAGCTTAATCATCCGCTTTCTTCTTCACTGCATGACCGCCAAACTGATTCCTAAGCGCAGCGATAGTTTTCATGGAGAAAGAATCGTTATCTCTGGATGCAATCCTAGCAAGAAGAGATGCAGTAATAATAGGTGCGGGAACATTCTGTCGTATTGCAGCCTCAACAGTCCAGCGTCCCTCACCGCTGTCCCAGACGTATGGGTCAAGATCTTTAAGAGTAGGATCAGCTTTAAATACCCTTTCGGCAAGCTCGAGCAGCCAGGAGCGAATAACGCTCCCATACTGCCAAACTTTACTGATTGCACGGAGGTCCAGATCGAATTCGGAGCTTTGAAGAATCGCATACCCTTCAGCATAAGCCTGAAGCATTCCGTATTCGATACCGTTGTGAACCATCTTTACATAGTGACCTGAGCCTTCAGCACCGCAGTATAGGTAGCCGTTTTTAGGAGCAAGGGTCTTAAAAATAGGCTCAGCATAATCGCAAGTTTTTTTATCTCCGCCGTACATCAGGCAGTAGCCCTCTTTTAATCCCCAGACACCTCCGCTAACTCCGCAGTCTATAAACCTAATGCCGCTAGATTTAAGTGATTTGGCTCTCTTTTGAGAATCCTGCCACTCGGAATTACCTCCGTCTATAATTATGTCATTTTTCTTAAGATACTTTTTAAGTTCTTTTATATTCTGGTCTACGGGCTTGCCCGCGGGAACCATAAGCCATACAACTTTGGGCTTAGGTAATTTTCTCACCAAATCGGCAACCGATTTAGCCGGTATCGCCCCCTTTTTTGCTGCTTCGTCAATGGGACCTTGAGTAAGGTTGTAAGCCACAACTTGATGCTTACCGCGAAGCAGACGCTCCGTCATATTTCCCCCCATTTTCCCAAGACCTATCATTCCAATTTTCATGTTGTCCTCCTTAAAATGTTATTTGTATTTTTGAAATAAATCACTAAATCTAATCATATCACCAATCTTATCTTACTATACACTCTTTAGTAAAGCTTCTACGTTTTCTTTAACCGAACCTCTAGAATTATAGACGCTTGAGCCGGCTACTAACACCGTAGCGCCAGCTTCCACAACAAGTGGCGCAGTAGCAGTATCAATCCCTCCGTCAAGGCCAATTGGGACATCAAGCCCACGGTCATCAAGCACAGATTTTAGAGCTCGTATTTTATTGAGCTGACTGTGGATAAACTTTTGACCGCCGAACCCCGGATTTACTCCCATTACCTGAACAAAATCAGAGAGCTCAAGCACATCTTCTATCATATCAGGAGGGGTCGCTGGATTTAAAGTAACACCTGACTTAATCCCCATCTCTCTGATGATCTGAAGCACACGGTGTAAATGAGTGCAAACCTCCTGATGTACGATGATTCGGTCAGCGCCTGCTTTAACAAAATCCTCTATGTATTTCTCAGGCTCTACAATCATTAAATGAACGTCCAGCATCATATTAGTAATAGGTCTTATCGCAGATACTACACCCGGGCCGAAATTAATGTTCGGAACAAAACGCCCGTCCATCACATCAATTTGTATGGCCGAAACGCCTGCTTTTTCTGCTTCCATCACAGCATCACCAAGCTTTGTAAAATCTGCAGATAATATTGAAGGTTCTATAACTACCATAATTTGCCCTCTACTTTTAAGAATCGTTTCTTTTCTGATAACGTATGCCGTTTGAAGTGGCAACTATAATTTCGCTCGCAGTCCCCAAAAACAAGCCGAATTCTACAATCCCCGCTTCTTGGCCGAATTTTTGTGCAAGCTCACCTAAATTTGATATCGGTCCGAAATTTGAATCCAAAATATAATTGTTTTGATCAGTAGTATAGGGTTTCTCATCATCTTTTTTCCTAAGTACCGGGTCACCTCCAAGAGATTTTATAAAGTTAGCGACCGGCATCCAGGCAAAGGGAATTACCTCTATCGGTACAGGGGAATTAGTACCCAACATTGGAGACAATTTACTTTCGTCAACAATCATAATGTTCCGCTTACTAGACTGAGCCAGCACCTTTTCTCTAAGCAAGGCGCCTCCCCCACCTTTTATTAAATTGAGTTGTGGATCGACTTCATCAGCACCGTCTATTGTGAGATCAAGCTCCTGCTTTTCGTCAAAAGTAATAATGGGTATTCCAAGATCTTTAGCCCTTTTCTCAGTCTGCTTTGAACTACAGATACCAACTATATCTTTTAATCTCCCCTCTTTTAGCCTCTTCCCTAATTCTTCAAGCGCAAATAGGGTTGTGCTCCCTGTACCCAAGCCAAGCACCATTGCCGACTCTACAAAATCTACTGCACTTATAGCAGCTTCTCTCTTAAGCCTATTCTGAAGACTGACTCCGTTGTTAGATGGAGGTGTCAATTGGCTTTCTCCTCTGGCGAATTCAGTTCGGAAATAAAATCTTTCACAGTCTCTAGCAAATCGGGGAGATTATCCACAATACGGAGACTATCATCTGCGGGAAGTTTGTGAACCCCTACTCTCGTGAAATCCGAAGGTACGGCAATACAGCTTATATGCGCAGCTAACGCTGCTTTAATCCCTGATGAGGAATCCTCGATTGCCAACGCTTCAGAATGAGAGACTCTCAGTTCTTCGGCCAGCAGATTGTATATTTCGGGGTCGGGTTTACCATGCTCTACATCTTGAATAGTTGAGATAACATCAAACTCTGAGCGGATGTTAAGTACTTCCAATACTCGATAAGCTTCCCTTCTATGTGACATAGTTCCAAGACCTGTCGGATAACCTTCTTGTTTTGCCCATTTGAGCAACCCTAAACTATACGAGCATAAGTGCTCTTTTAGAATCCCAGGATCAGATATCATCTTAAAGTAAGTCTCCATTCTAATATCGACAAAAGCCTGCCACGGCTTGGCAACATCAAATTCTTTCATTCTTGCTGAAGCCGCCTCACCAAGATCAAATCTGTTCAATAGCCCTTTGGCAACTTCCTTTCTCGAAAGACCCACAAAATCCTTAAATCCCTCAATCACCTCTTCTTCAGTAAGAGAAGGGTTTAATTCAACTGCAGCTTTTGCATAAGACTGAGCCTTTAGAACTTCCGTTTGCACAAGAGTGCCGTCAAGATCGAAGATGAGTGCTTTTATCAATTGTCCAAGTTTCTATAAGCTTTTTGTCAATCTTTCAATGTCGCTTACAACATCCTCTCCCAGATGGAATGTTATAACGTTTCGTTTATTGTCTAGCAAGGCCCGGCGGTCGCCAAGAGCTTGGGCGTTTTTCAAAACCCCAAAGCTCATTGATGAAGCCTTTTTCCCCACTTCATCAGGTATCGGGACGTCTTCAGGCATTTCGGAAGTAAACTGTATAAATAGTCCGTTACCAGCATCTCCCTTATGAAGCTGTCCTGTTGAATGTAAGAATCTAGGCCCAAACCCCGAAGTAGTTGCTAAACGGTATTTAGACTGGATTTTCTTACGTAATTTCTGCATTGCTTCGTAAGTCTCATCGTCCGGTTTCACATACGCCTGTAAAGTTACATAGCTTCTGCCTTTAGATTCATTTTTACCCTTTTTAGCAAGTGAAAGAAACTTCTTAAGCGCCCCATCTACGCTGTCCGCTTTGAAACCTGAATAAACTGTTATGCCGTCATCTTCTAGAGTCGGTTTTACATACGGGAGTTTTCCTTTTTTCTGATATTTGGCGATCATATTGCGAGCGAGAATCTTTGCAGCCTCTACATTGGGCTGATTAAAAGGATGAATCCCGATTATCATCCCGGCAATTGCAATCGCCATCTCCCACCTGAAAAACTCCCCACCAAGATCGTATATATCCTTTAGATTAATCCTTACTACCGGATGACCATGATCTTCAAGCGCATTCACCTTCTTATCGTGAGTATTATCGTGCGCTAGCCTGAGATAAACAAATAGCCTGTCGTTTGCGTAATTTTCAGGAGGACCTATAGGCTCACGGTCTACGGGAAGTATTCCTTTTCCGATCTTTCCGGTGCTCTCAGCTATTAACTGTTCAGCCCATGCGCCAAATCCTTGTATAGGCGGAGAAGTTATCAGCGTAACCTTGTCATGCCCAGCTTTGGCCAACTCTCCCAGAATCGCCCCGAGCCATGCACCCGAATGATCCCCTTCCACTACACAGTTACAGCTTTCGTTGTTGTGGAGCATCCTTATAGCACGATCTAACAGTAGCGGAACGTCTACACCCTGAAAAGCTGCGGGTGGTATTCCAACAAAGGACAGAGCAGAATAACGCCCGCCAATATTAGGATCATTTAAGAATGTCTTTCTGAATTTAAGGTCCTTTGCAATCTTCTCAAGACCGCTCCCCGGATCAGTAATTGCAACAAAATGCTTTCCTACTTCCTTCTTCCCAACTTCAGCTAATACTTCGTTATAGAAAAACTTCATATAAGAAAGGGTTTCAGCAGTGCCGCCCGATTTGGTGGAAACAATAAAAAGAGTTTTTTTCATATCGAGGCTTCTTCTATAATCAAGTATCATCCCTGGGTCAGTGCTGTCTAAAACCGCAACATCGAGGTAGCCGTCTTTTACCCCGTAGGTCTCACGAATAACTTCAACAACGAGACTGGATCCGCCCATACCTAAAACAAGCGCATTCGTATAGCCGTCCTCCCTAGCCTGGTCGACAACAACATTTATACCGATAAGTGCGTCTGCCATGACTTCAGGTATATGAAGCCAGCCGAGCCGGTTACTTATTTCAGTTGGATTGTCTTCCCAAACCAGATAATCAAAATCCCAGATTTTCTCAATTATATTATTCTTACGTATATTCTCCAGGGCCTTATCAACGGCAGCCTGATACTTACCCAAGCTTGCCGTATAGGGCTTTTTTCCCTGAATAATTTCCTCCTTTTTATCAGCAATACTTTGCATTAAGGTCTCAAAGGACTCCGCAAATTTCTTAACACCGTCCCGGAGCAGAAAATCCGTAACATCATTTAACTTAATCCCCAATTTCCCCAGCTTGGCCAGATCGGCATGCGCCTGTTTAAGACCTTTAGTAAGTGTGGTTTTTGGAGTGCCGTGGTCACGAAAATTTTTATATGTGGCTGGAGGAACAGTATTTACAGTATTGGGACCAATTAGCTCGTCCACATAAAGCGTATCTGGATAGGCAGGGTTTTTGGTGCTGGTACTGGCCCAGAGAACCCTCTGGGGTCTGGCCCCTAAATCTGCAAGCTTTTTCCATCGTGGGCCACTGAAAACTTTTTTGTATTTTTCATAAGTTATCTTGGAATTGGCAATAGCAATTTTGCCCTGGAGATCCGAGTTGCCAATTTTTTCCAACTCAGCGTCCACTGCACTATCGACCCTGCTTACGAAAAAGGATGCAACTGAAGCCACTTTATCAACCCTGTGACCTTTAAAGACCGAAGGGCCATTTGCAGCAAGTCTTTCAAGACCTTTAATATAGGCTTCAGACACAGCATTATATTGATCCAAGCTGAACATCAGTGTGACATTTATATTGAGCCCAGATCCGATAAGCTCTGTGATTGCCGGAATTCCGGCTGGAGTAGCAGGAACTTTAATCATCACATTTGGCCTGCCTAAGGCAACGAAGTATCTTTTGGCATCTTGAATGGTCTGTTTTGTGTTGTTTGCTAAAGTAGGACTAACCTCAAGACTGATAAATCCGTCCCTACCGTTAGTTTCCTCATATAAAGGCCTGAAGTCATCCGCTGCAAGAGCAATGTCTTTTAAAACAAGGGTTTCATATATCTCGTCCACTGATTTATTTTCTTCAACCAATGCTTTTAAATCCTCATCGTAGTCAGAACTACCGGCAATAGCCTTTTCCAGAATAGATGGATTGGAGGTTTCTCCCCTGAGGCCCTCATCGATTAAGGCCCTTAGTTCGCCTTTAATGAGAAATGAGCGTCTTATGTAATCATACCAAATTGATTGACCTAGATTTGTCAATTCTGTGATTCTGGACATTGCGATCTCCTTATCAAATCTTAAAGTTTAATATGAAAATAAAATTTATTACTCATTTTTATAGATCTCGTCTTTTTTTCTTTGTTCTTTTAGTTGTATGTTTTCCGTTATTTTTAAGAACTTCTTTCGCCTTGGCAACCACATGGTCCACTGTGAGCCCAAACTCAGGAAATAAATCAGCTATCGGCGCTGATTCTCCAAATGTGCTTACACCTATTACTCCGCCCTTGTCATGGAGCCCGACATATCTCCGCCAACCAAAAGTAGAGCCAGCTTCAACAGAAACTCGGGCACGTACCGAATCGGGCAGAACCTCTTCCCAATATTCCTGACCCTGCATTTCATATAGAGACCAGCAAGGCATACTTACTACACGGGCTTTAATCCCCCGTTTTTTAAGCTTTTCATATGCACCCAGACATAATTGAACTTCAGACCCTGTACCAATTAATATTATATCGGGTTTGCCTTTGCTATCAGCGAGAATATATGCGCCTTTCAATGCTCCCTCAGCCGGTGCATATTTATCCCGGTCAAATGTAGGAATATTCTGCCGGGTAAGGATTAAAGCAACCGGTCTGTCTTTGACCTCCATTATATACTTCCATAAAGCACTGAGCTCATTAGCATCAGCAGGTCTGATAACATCGAGGTTAGGAACTGCCCTAAGTGCAGCAAGATGTTCTATTGGTTGATGAGTAGGTCCGTCTTCTCCAAGACCTATACTGTCATGAGTGAATATGTAAATAACCGGGTTCTGCATTAAACAGGAAAGCCTTAGAGGCGCTTTCATATAATCGGAGAATACAAAATAACAAGCTGCATACGCCCTTAGCTTGCTGAGAACCATACCGTTTGTCACAGCAGCCATGGCATTTTCTCTAATACCGAAGTGAAAATTCCTACCGCTGTACACGTTTTTTTCAAAGCTGCTGGCATCATCAAGATATGTTTTTGTAGAGGGGCCTACATCCCCAGCACCACCGACAAGCCAAGGTACGTCTTTTCCTATGGCGTTTAATATCTTACCGTTTGAGCTTCTAGTAGCCGTCCCCTTAGGATCGGCAGGAAAAACCGGCAAGCATTTTTCCCAGTCCTCAGGCATCTCGCGGTTCTCGATCATTTCAAACTGTTTAGCTAAATCGGGGTATTCAAAGGCGTACTTAGAAAAATTCTCATTCCACTCATCCTCATCTTCCTTACCCCTTTTTAGCATTTGTTTTCTGTATTCCTTTACCTCATCCGGAACATAGAACTTTTTGTTGGGATCCCATCCGTAATTAATCTTTGTTTTTTTAATTTCCTCTTCACCAAGAGGCTCTCCATGTGCAGCGGAAGTATCCTGCTTATTGGGACTTCCGTAACCTATATGGCTATCTACAATTATTAAAGAAGGCTGCTCATCCTCCTTGTGCGCTCTATCAAGCGCTTCTTCAAGGAGTTCCAAATTATTGGCATCGCCAAGACGCTGTACGTGCCAGTTATAACCCATGAACCTGGCTGCCACATCTTCACTAAAAGCAAGAGCTGTGTGTCCTTCGATCGTTATATGGTTGTTATCATATATCCACACCAGGTTGCTAAGCCCCAAATGACCTGCAAGGGAAGCAGCTTCACTCGATATACCTTCCATCATACAGCCATCACTGCCTATTGCGTAAACACTGTAGTTAATCATCTCATGACCGGGACGGTTGAAATATGTAGCTAACCACTTCTCAGCAATTGCCATTCCAACTGAAGTTGCATAACCCTGTCCCAAAGGACCTGTGGTGCTTTCAATTCCGGGGGCTAAGCCGTATTCCGGGTGCCCAGCGCATTTACTATGAAGCTGACGAAAGGTCTTGATATCATTTAGTGAAAGATCATAGCCAGTGATATGTAATAAGCTGTATAGGAGCATTGAAGCATGACCGGCCGAAAGAACAAAGCGGTCACGGTTAGGCCAGTCAGGATTTTGTGGATTAAACCTCATGAATTTATCCCAAATCGTATACGCTACCGGAGACATAGCCATAGGGGTTCCGGGATGGCCGGAATTTGCCTTTTGTACTGCGTCCATTGAGAGCGTTCTAATAGTATTAATAATTAATTGTTCTAATTTGTCTTTCTTCTTTTTAGGCTTTGCTTCCATAGCCAATCTCCTTAGATTTTACTTGCTCTAATAAACCTCGTATTAACTTGAAAAGTGTTGAAGTGCTTCTTTTCAGACAAAGTATTTTACCTCACCTATTTGGAAACTAATTACTCCACCAGACGATTATCATCCCCTTTCGGGATTATCACACATCATATTTAGTTTTTCAAGATAATCCTTAACTTATAGCTCAGTTGCCAGAGCTGCACCTACAATGCCGGCATCATTATACATTTCGGCAGAAACAATTTTCGCTTTGACCTCTATATATTTAAAAAATTTATCCGGCTTTTTACTGACTCCACCGCCTATAATAAATAAGTCCGGGGAAAGCAGCTTTTCCAAAGTTTGCAGATATGTATTAACCCTACCGCCCCACTTTTTCCAACTCAGACTTTTGCGTTCCCTCACACTCGCAGCAACACGCCTTTCCGCATCCTTTCCATCAATCTCAATATGTCCCAACTCAGTGTTATGAACAAGGTGACCGTCAACAAACAGTGCAGTACCTATTCCGGTCCCAAGAGTTACCATGATGACAACTCCTCCCCCATGTTTATTGTATTCCTTTCCTGCGCCAAACTTCATCTCTGCAAGCCCTGCACTATCAGCATCATTTATAACTACGGCTTCACATGAAGATATTTTCTCTATCTGATCCTTTATATTTATACCTACCCACTGTTTGGAAAGATTTGCGGCAGTATGAACTCCTCCTCGTTTTAGTACACCAGGGAAACCGCATCCAATCTTCCCCTTCCAGTTCCAGTGATCGATAAGTCGGCCAATTACTTCCAACATTGCTCTGGGGGTTGGGGGTTGAGGTGTTTCAATACGAAACCGCTCCTGGAGCAAGACACCTTTATTAATATCCACAGGTGCCGCTTTAATTCCTGTTCCGCCGATATCAATACCAAGAACTTTGTTTTGTGATCTAGTGGTTCGTCTCGCCATTTGAATATCCCTATCTACACTCTAGTTTGAATTATTATTGTACACCAAGTCAACCTAATAAATAAAGTTGTCACTATTTTATGTTGGTTAGATAGAGAGATAGTGATAAGTTGCAGACAGTATTGTTAAATTATAATAAATTATAAAAAACTAGGAGGGTATCCGACATGGAGTGGATTTATTTACTAATAGCTGGGATTATGGAGTGGGGATGGCCGATGGGACTAAAATACGCATGGACAGAAAAGGGATTTCAAATAGTACCCGCAGCCTTTGCCATCGTAAGTATACTTCTAAGCGGCTTCTTTTTGTTTTTAGCGCAAAGGGAGCTACCAGTTGGAACGGCCTACGCTGTTTGGGTAGGAATAGGGGCTGTAGGAACTTTTTTCCTGGGTATTTATTTACTAGGTGAACCCACTCACTTGCTTAGATTCGTATTCCTGGGCTTCATAATAGTAGGGATTGTGGGTCTAAAATTAGTATCTAGTTAAGTAGCAGCGATTCTCCTACATATGCTATACTCTCCCTTACAATTTTGCTATAAAACTAAATATTATGAGCAAAGCGGCACTTATTACAGGCGGGGGAAAGAGGTTAGGAAAGGCGATATCACTCAGCCTGGCTGAACGAGGCTATGATATTGCTATACACTACAATCACTCAGATAAAGAAGCCAAAGAAACAGCGGATTTAATCCTAGAGAAGGGTAGACAGTGTGAGATATTCCAATCAAACCTCTCCGATATTAAACAAGTCCGTACACTTTTGCCAAGAGTGTTTGAGGTTTTTCCCCAATGCTCGATTTTAGTGAACAGCGCTTCAATATTTGAGAATATCGGCTTCAATAATGTAACAGAGGAAATTTTTGAAAGAGACTTTAATACAAATTTCAAAGCGCCCTTTTTTCTCTCTCAGGATTTTAGTAAAGGGGATGATGCTGAATTAATCATTAACATGCTCGACATGCGTATCAACAAAATCGAGACAGAACATTTTACT
>SMWY01000030.1 GCA_004356555.1 Candidatus Dadabacteria bacterium | reverse complement strand
TCTCGCACCACATAAATTTACTCTTCACCTATAGGGGTAAACCACGCAAAAGTATTAGAACTGCTTTCAAGAATGCATGTATTAGAGCAGGTATAAAAAGTCTTAGGTTTCATGATCTTAGACACACTTTTGCAACTAGACTAGTCCTCTCTGGAGTAGACCTAGCAACTGTTTCCAAGCTCTTAGGACACTCAACAATTCACATGACTATGCGATATGCTCATCCTACTCCTGAGGCTCTTAAATCGGCTGTATCTAAGCTAAATAAGGGATAAAGTGTTAGCAAAAGTGTTAGCACTAAAATTATGTTATAAATGTGCTATAAGGGTTAAACAATCTATTTTTTTATACTACCTTCGTAGCTATATATATTCGGCTCTTGACCTTCCTTTGACCATATAAATGTCCCAGTAATGGTGTCACCTTTAACTGCTCCTTCCCATTCTGCTTTTCCTTCTTTATCACTCACGAGTGTGGATTCGAACAAAGTAGTGTCACCTTTTGACATCGTTTTATATGAAGCGGAACCAAAGCCGTACTGTTCGCAATCAACAGAGAAGAATGTTCCATCCTTAAAAATTAACTCATCGTTTGTAGCTTCATCATCTTTACCTTGCTCGGACAGTTTGACTAAAAAAGATTTACCATCCAATGAATCATCTGCGAATGCAAAATTAAGCTTAGCGCTAATTGTTGATAAACATACAGCAAGAACTAAAAGGTATATTGCTGAACTTAAGATAAATCTCATATTTCTCCTCCTATTAACCAAATTTTGACTATTAAAATAATTCTACTAGAGCTCGTTAAGTAATGTCAAGGTCGTAGTGCTGCTAAATAGATGAAAGGTTGTTAGCAATATTGTTGGTGCTAAATCTATATTTGCATACAATCTTATAGATTTAAGTTACATCATAGACCTATCGCGTTTATACTCTTCAATGTGAAAACAATTTTGCTGCGTTTATTGCTTTGTTTGTTTTTTCTCACTCTAACTGCTTGCGGTTCTAAGGTCAGCAGTGTTAATGACAACGGCTGTTACGAAATTGACGGGAATAACATTGTCTACAGTTGTGAAAACAATAGAAATGCAGAAATAGAAAAGACAAATGCAGGATACGGTGGGCCTTACAATCCAAAAGCCCTTAATCTATATCGCCAGGGAAGGTTTGAAAATATAAACAGCCCGGTGTGGTAGTCAGAATCTTAATTACCTGCTTCCAGATCCTCCTCCCTTGCAATCCTTAATCCTTCATCTACGTTCACTCGGGTTAACAAAATTGCTCCTACTATAAAGAATATGACAATTGCGACTATACTGTACCTACTGTTACCCGTAATCTGTCCGACGACAGCGAAGAGGAGAGGGCCTAAAAACCCCCCTATCCTTGAACTCATCCCGTAAAACCCGAAAAACTCGGCGGTTTTAGCTTTTGGTATCATGGATCCGAAATAAGATCGACTCAGTGCCTGAGCTCCTCCCATGACGATTCCAACTGCAGCCCCTAAAATCCAAAAGTCAATCGGCTTGGATATAAAATAGCCCCCAATAGAAATCAGGACATAACCTAATAGACAAATATAAATACATTTTTTCGCGCCTATATGTTTTGCCAGCCAGCCGAAGAAAATCGCAGACGGTACGCCGATAATCAATCCTAACAATAACGCACCTATGAGAGTGTTTTGATTCAGCCCAAGCTCAGCGCCATAGATTGTTGCCATCTTGAAAATAGTATAAATACCATCGTTATAAATAAGAAAGGCTATGAGGAATTTAGTTAATTGCCGGTAGCGTTTAATGCTATGAAACGTTTTCCTGAGTTCTCTTAATCCTGCTTTGACAGCATTTCCTTGTACTTCTCCAGTCTTTTGGGGTTCTTTGACATTTAATATGAGCGGTACTGTAAATACAGCCCACCATACGGCTGCGGTTATGAATGTAAGCCTGGCGGCAAGCCCTTTGTCAGACATTAGCTGAATGATCGCAACGTTAATTGCAAGAATAACTCCTCCTCCAAAGTAACCGAATGCAAAACCCCTACTCGAAACTCTGTCTATGTCTTGGGGTTTAGCAACATGGGGGAGGAATGAATCATGGAATACATCTGCCACTGCGAAACTTATGCTGCTCACAATAAAGATTACAGATGCCATGAGCCAATCACCGGTTTTTACAAAATAAAGAGTAGCTGTGGTTAAAATTGCTATTGCCGCAAATATAGTCAGAAGTTTTTTTCTAATCCCAAATAGATTTGCAATTGTTCCGAGCATTGGCGCTAATAAGGCCACAATTATTAGTCCGATAGTATTTGTGTAGCCCCAGTAAACAGTGGCCTGGTTGGCTGTTAGAGACGACGCTGCTACTTTGCTGTAATAGACAGGCAATATAGCGACCATGACAGAAGTTCCAAATGCGTTTTCCGCCCAGTGATAAAGTGCCCAGGAATTTATAATTTTCTTATAATTACTATTACTTTCTAGATTGTCCGCCATAACTACTCAGCAAATATTTGGAATTGCATGATAGTTTTATCTTAATCTAATCTTTAGGAAAAAAGTAGGGGTATCCAAACTGGAGGATGCAACTTTTATAGATTGATGAAATTTAACTAAGGAGAGTTTGTAGAATTAATTATTAGCTGAGGAGCATGAATTGCTCCCCAGCCATTTTGTTGTCTTAATATCTAGGCATGTCTGGGTCGTATTTTTCGGCCCAGGCATCTATTCCGCCTGCAAGATTTTTGACGTTTTTAAATCCCTTGTCTTTTAAAAACTGTGTTGCTTTCATGCTTCTGCCGCCATGATGGCAGTGTACGATTATCTCGTCATCCTCATTTAGCTCATCTATTCTGTCGGCAATCTCGCCAAGCGGAATTAGAACAGAGCCCTCAATGTTGCATATGTCATATTCGTGGTATTCCCTTACATCTAAGACAACCACATTGTTTCCATTATCACGAATTTCTTTAAATTGATCGATGTTAATTTCCAAAACGTCCTCCTCAGATTCTTCTCTCTTAGTTGTTTCTTCCTGCCCTAATTCACCCCGTCCGATTCCGCAGAACTCTTCATAGTCTATGAGTTCTTTAATCGTTGCGTTCTCACCGCAGATCGGGCAGTTAGGATCTTTTCTGAGCTTCATTTCTCTTGGCTGCATCTCTAGCACATCTAAGAAGAGGAGTCTCCCAATAAGTGGATTTCCCTTTTCTATAATAAGCTTTACAGCTTCCGCAGCCTGAAGTGTTCCAATGATTCCAGGAAGAATTCCGAGCACTCCGCCCTCGGCACAGCTGGGTACCATTCCGGGAGGAGGGGGCTCAGGATAAAGACACCTGTAGCAAGGTCCTTTCTTCGCGTCGAATACACTTACCTGACCTTCAAATCTAAAAATACTTCCGTACACATTTGGTTTACCTAAAAGTACACATGAGTCGTTTACTAGATATCTGGTTGCGAAGTTATCTGTTCCGTCAACTATAACATCGTAGTCTTTTATGATTTCCATAGCGTTCTCAGATGTGAGCATTTCATTATATGTAGTCACTTTTATATCCGAGTTTAGCTCAAGTATCCTCTTCTTTGCAGATTCTACTTTTAACTCGCCTACGGTTTTCTCGCTATGTATTATCTGTCTTTGCAGGTTGCTAAAATCAACAACATCAAAATCAAGCACACCAAGATGGCCAACTCCGGCGGCGGCGAGATAAAGTGCTAATGGTGAACCAAGCCCGCCCGCCCCTATGCAAAGCACGCTTGAATTTATTAGTTTTTCTTGTCCCTCAACACCTACTTCAGGCATTATTAAGTGTCTGCTGTAGCGTTTTACTTGTTCATTTGTAAGTCCCATGGTTTTTACCTTCCCATTTTATAAAATTTCTTAGAGTAGATTAATTTATACAGAAATCCCATATTTTCAACCATCGTGCATCAAATCGGGTTCCGTTTAATGTTATAAAGGTGTTGCCACCGGCAACCTTTTTCATATATACTATAAATGGGTCAACCTAAGCATATAAACTAATTTAACGTTATTTTAGATTAATTTTGTATGCCTATGGATTCTTTTTTAATGTAGGGTAGAATGTCTCGGATATTTTGGAATTCAGGGATTTTTAGAAAGTATTCAATAATTCCTTGACAAGCAGTTTGAATGTTTTATATTATATGTCCCTTTGAAAAAGGCGCCGGGGAAATCTGGCTTTTTTAAAAGTTTTAGCTATAAAAAAGTTTTAGAAAATTGGCGTCTAGTTCTTTGAAAATTAAATAGCAGATAAGCGGGCGAAGTAGAGATAAGCAATAATTTCAGGAAATCAAATTGAAGAGTTTGATCCTGGCTCAGAGCGAACGCTGGCGGTATGCTTAACACATGCAAGTCGAGCGAGAAAATGGCTTCGGCCATGAGTACAGCGGCGGACGGGTGAGTAATACATGGATAATCTGCCTTTAGGACTGGGACAACCCTGGGAAACTAGGGCTAATACCGGATAAGACCACAGAATCTGCGGATTCAGTGGTAAAAGGTGGCTTTCGGGCTATCACCTAGAGATGAGTCCATGTCCCATCAGGTTGTTGGTGAGGTAACGGCCCACCAAGCCTAAGACGGGTAGCCGGCCTTAGCGGGTGATCGGCCACACGGGGACTGAGACACGGCCCCGACTCCTACGGGAGGCAGCAGTGGGGAATATTGGACAATGGGCGCAAGCCTGATCCAGCAATACCGCGTGAGGGATGAAGGCCCTAGGGTCGTAAACCTCTGTCAGTTGGAACGATGGGTTTGTAGGTTAATACCCTGCAAACTTGACGGTACCTTCAAAGGAAGCCCCGGCTAACTCCGTGCCAGCAGCCGCGGTAATACGGAGGGGGCAAGCGTTGCTCGGAATTACTGGGCGTAAAGGGTCCGTAGGTGGCTTTGTAAGTTAGATGTGAAATCTCAGGGCTCAACCCTGAAACTGCATCTAATACTGCAGAGCTTGAGTACAGGAGAGGTTGGCGGAATTCCCGGTGTAGCGGTGAAATGCGTAGATATCGGGAGGAACACCAGTGGCGAAGGCGGCTTTCTGGGCCTACCCTGACGCTGAGGGGCGAAAGCGTGGGGAGCAAACCGGATTAGATACCCGGGTAGTCCACGCCCTAAACGATGGATGCTAGGTGTGGGGATGAAAATCTCTGTGCCGTAGTTAACGCATTAAGCATCCCGCCTGGGGAGTACGATCGCAAGATTTAAACTCAAAGGAATTGGCGGGGGCCCGCACAAGCGGTGGAGCATGTGGTTTAATTCGATGCAAAGCGAAGAACCTTACCAGGGCTTGACATGTTAGCTCAAGCCTACGTGAAAGCGTTAGGTGTTGTAGGGCTTGCCCTACAAAGTTATCACAGGTGCTGCATGGCTGTCGTCAGCTCGTGCCGTGAGGTGTTGGGTTAAGTCCCGCAACGAGCGCAACCCTCGTCGCTAGTTGCACTCTCTAGCGATACTGCCGCGTTTATGCGCGGAGGAAGGTGGGGATGACGTCAAGTCATCATGGCTCTTACGCCCTGGGCGACACACACGCTACAATGGGTAGGACAACGGGCAGCCACGTCGCGAGACGGAGCGAATCCCTTAAACCTATCCCCAGTTGGGATTGCAGGCTGAAACCCGCCTGCATGAACGTGGAGTTGCTAGTAACCGCAGATCAGCCTTACTGCGGTGAATACGTTCCCGGGCCTTGTACACACCGCCCGTCACGTCATGGAAGCCGGTAACGCTTGAAGTCGCACAGCCAACCGCAAGGAGGCCTGCGCCGAGGGCGGGACTGGTGACTGGGACGAAGTCGTAACAAGGTAGCTGTACCGGAAGGTGCGGCTGGATCACCTCCTTTCTAGGGAGTTCGCGCAAGCGATATCCTAGGTCGTACGTTTCAGGAGGACCGCGCACGTCGGACGATCGGTAGAGTTCTGCTCCCTCGTCTCGCCGTCACGGCCCACTGTCCTTCTCTCTCGACTTCTTCGGAAGGAACGGGGGGAAGAAACCTGAGCGTCGGCGTCTTTCCTTCCACTATTCACTGCGTCGAAGGTGCGTCGAGGGGCCAGCGCGAGCTGGCCTCTCTTGCGTCCATTTGACGCTCTCCACGACGCGTCCCTATACTCGGTTCCCCGGGCCGCTAGCTCAGTTGGTTAGAGCGTTGCTCTGATAAAGCAGAGGTCCCTGGTTCGAATCCAGGGCGGCCCACCACCATGCCGAAACCCACGACCATCCTAGCGCTGCTCGCCACGCTGCTCGCCCTGGGCGTCCTGAGCGGCTGCGCCTCCCCGAAGCCGGTCGTGACCATCCTCACGCAGAACCTCTACATGGGCTTCGACGCCCTTGCGCTCCTCGAGCGCCCCACGCCGCCCAACGTCGAGGCCGCGTTCGCCCAAGTCGCCGCGAGCGACTTCGCCGCGCGGGCGGCGGCGCTCGCGGAGGAGATCGCCGGCGAGCCGCCCGACCTCATCGCACTCCAGGAGGCGGTGCTCTTCCGCACGCAGGA
>SMWY01000029.1 GCA_004356555.1 Candidatus Dadabacteria bacterium | reverse complement strand
CTTGGGTAACCCTTCTTGTTTTCTCATTTACCGCCTGAAGTGCTTCCTGCTCAGCCCTTACTTTAAGCTCAATAGCTTTGTTAAACTCATCTGAGAATTCAAAATCCGTAATAGCAACGTTTGCTATTGTGAGTGCCGTGGGAACATCTTTATCCTCGAGTGTCACTCTTATAAAGCTTTCTATTGCTGCTTGGATCTGCTGTTTTACCTCGGCTCTTCTAGTGATAAGCTGCTCAGCTGTAAACTGGGCTGTAACTGCTTTTACCGATTCCTGAATTGCGGGCCCAATTACTGTTGCGGCCACGACGTCGCGTGTTCCTATACTTTGGTAGGTTCGTGGAGCTACAGCCCCTGTGAGTGAATATTGAACTGAAACCTGAGTTTGCACTGTCTGAAGATCCTTGGAAGCAGCAACCGATTTGGATACAGCTTTTGTAAGCCTTATGTCGGTTTGCACTATCGTATCCATAAAAGGCTTTTTTAAATGGAACCCTTCAGATAGGGGTACGGGTTGGACAGCTCCCAGAGTTACTACAACTCCTACGTGTCCGCTCTCGACTATCACGAATGCACTCGTGGCGAGCACAATTACTAAAATGATGACGACAGGGTATAAAAAGTTTATATTCTCAAGCTTAGGTCTTGAAGCCATAATTATAAAACCTCCGTCTATTTTTTAGAGTTTATTATATAATATATCTGGATTGTGGCATTTGTAGAGTCTTTTTAATAAATTCCTTTACCAGCTAACATCTTTAACCCTCAATCTTATCTCTTTCTTTCCGTTCCATTTATTAAACTCAGGCGTAAAAACCATATCCACTTTATCCGGCAAGGTAAAGGGTTCTTTCATATTAAACCAAATAGCATCAAAGAGTTTAGTCCCTTTCTTTACTTTAAAACCCAGGTGTTTGTCTTTAAATATGCGCTGAGAAACTACCTCTACTGTTCTAGATAATAATGCAGGTTCAGGATTCCCAATTCCAAAAGGTTGAAGTAATTCAAACTCCGAGATTAGACTATCTGTTAAGCTATCGAGTTCTATAGAGCAGTCTACCTTTAGTTTTTTTTCATATTGTTCTTCGGAGTTCTCTAGTGCTTTATCAAACATCTCTCTAAATTTCTCAACGTTCTCCTCTCTTATAGATAAGCCTGCAGCCTGCTCATGTCCGCCAAACTGTAAAAAAAGTTCTCTGCATTCAGATAGCGCGGCATAAATGTTAATTCCCTCAAGACTTCTTCCGGAGCCTTTGCCCACTCCGTCTTCACTGATCGCGATTAACATTGTGGGCTTTTCATATCTTTCAACAATTCTTGATGCCACGATTCCTATAATTCCCGGATGCCAGTTTCGGGATGCGAGCACTATAGAATTTGCTCCTATAAGAGCGGGGTTCGATTCTAGTAAAGAAATTGCTTCCTTTATAATTTCAGCCTCTGTACTCTGTCTGTTTGAGTTCTTCTCGTTTAGCTCTCTTGCGAGTTCCCGTGCTTCCTCTAAGTTCTCTGAGATAAAAAGTGCAACAGCATTTTCAGCCGTGCTCATTCTTCCAGAAGCATTTATTCTAGGTCCCAATTTAAAGCCTAAGTCATATGATGTTACTTCTCCCTTAATACTGCTTGCCTCTTTTAAGGCTTGAACACCAAGGCGTTTGGGGCTTTGCATCCTTTTTATTCCCTCTTTGACCAATATTCGGTTTACATCTAATAGCGGGGCACAGTCAGCGACGGTTCCTAGTGCTACTAGGTCGAGATAATCTCCCAGATTAGGCTCGCCGTTCTTAAAGAATCCCTCATCCCTCAGCGCTCGTCTTAAAGCAATAACAAGATTGAAAATTACCCCCACTCCAACTATTTCCTTTCCGGGATACTTACATTCAGAAAGTTTGGGGTTTAGTATTGAGACAGCTCGGGGAAGCTCTTGGGGAGGTTTATGATGGTCGGTGACAATAAACTCCACACCAAGCTCTTTAGCTTGCTCTATCTCTTTAACTGCTGTAATACCGCAGTCCCCTGAGATGATAAGACTTACTCCTTGCTCTGCCAGTTTTTTTACAGCATCTATATTTATACCGTATCCTTCTTTTAGTCTGTCGGGATTATAGTAGGTTACATTTGCTTTTAAAACTTTTAGAAAACTGTATAGAAGTGCTGTTGAGGTAACTCCGTCAACATCATAATCACCATAAATAGCTATCCTTTCATTATTCTCAAGAGCTTTTTTTATTCTCTCTACTGCCCTGTCCATTCCCTTCATAAGATAAGGCGAAGGTAGGTCAAATAGCGTGCAATTTAAGAAAAGATTAGCCTCAGTCTCGTTTTCTATACCGCGATTTACCAAAATTTGAGCTGTAATAGGGGAAATTTGCAAGCTCTTCGCTAGTTTGTCCCTTAGTTTGGGATTCTCTTTTTCTATTGTCCAATTATTCTTCATTTAGTTAAAAGCCGGTAATTTTAAATTTCTTAACCTGGAAAAAGCAAACATTATTGTTGGTAAAGAAGTATAGACGACTGAGAAATAAAGAAAACGATCAAACGTCAATTATTCTCATTATCTTTTAGGTAATCTACAAGCCCGCTCAGCCCAAGCATATAGCTATTAACTCCAAACCCTGATACCACACCCAGGGCTACTCCTGAAATAAAAGACTTATGTCTGAAATCTTCACGTTTATGTACGTTTGATATATGCACTTCGACAACCGGTAGTCCGGAAGATAAAATCGCGTCCCTTATAGCAACGCTGGTATGCGTATATGCTCCCGGGTTAATTACAACGCCCTCAAATTTTGACATAGCATCTTGAATATTGCTTACAATCTCCCCTTCGGAATTGGACTGGAAGAATGTGACTTCTGCCCCAAGTCCTTTTGCCTTACTAGTTAAAGCGGCATTTATTTCCTCTAGTGTAGTGGCACCGTAAATATCGGGCTCACGTTTTCCGAGCATGTTAAGATTTGGTCCGTGTATAATCAGTATCTTCATTTTTGTCTCATTCCCTTGAACTAAGTTCGGCGGTAAGGTTCATTTTATTTAACTTTGTTTCCTCTAATTTTTCAATCGCCAAGTTCCTTTCAGTTTCATTTGTAAAGATTTTTTCTAAAACTTCTCTAGCCTTATCATACTGACCTTGCTCTATATAGAGATTCGCCATGGTTTCCGTATAGACTTCTTCATTTTTAGATGAGTCGTCAATTTCTATACCTTTTATTTTTCTTGAACCGGATGGTGTTTCAAATACCTGTTTAGATAACTTAGCTTCCTTTTTTGAGATTTCTTTTTTGATCTCTTTCATTTCGACAACAACATTTTCATCGCTGCTGTGAAATGAATAAGCTACACTGAGGGTTTGAAGAGCCTTATCCCATTTATCCTCACTCCTGTATATTTGAGATAGTAATTTTGCGGCTTCCAAATTCTGAGGTGAATATTGTAGCACTTTCTCCATCTCTTTTTTGGCCTGGTTAATCATCCATCTCTCATAGTAAATCTTACCTAGCAAAAACCTGGCTGTAACGTTGTTCTTATTATATCCTAAACCCCTTATCAATACACCAATGGCTTTATCTGTTTTCCCCTGCCTGTATAGAACGTTTGCAAGTAGACTAAAGGTATTGGATTCCGGGTCCTTAGAGAGAATATTTTCGTACTTTTTCCCCAGCTCTGCAAGTTCATGGTCTTCCATATTCTCTTTTCCGGACATCCTCTCTTGATATTATTAATATTTAAATTGAGAGTCAAGAATTATTCTCGAACTGTACTAATATACACAATTTTGCAGTGTTTTTTCACACAGTAAATAGAGCAAAAGTTTGAACGTTCGTTTCTCAAACCTTCTTTAAA
This sequence comes from Candidatus Dadabacteria bacterium, assembly GCA_004356555.1. Classification (GTDB taxonomy): domain Bacteria; phylum Desulfobacterota_D; class UBA1144; order Nemesobacterales; family UBA2774; genus CR02bin9. The sequence goes on along the minus strand of SMWY01000029.1, from coordinate 25,033 downwards.
TACCATTAAACATTAAATATTTCTATCTATAAATCTTTGGCACCCTAGTTGCACCTATTTAAATAACGTAGATTGGTCAGGATGGATTAAAAAACTAGACAACTGTTTCTAAATATCAAAGGAGGATGAGCAATGCGTATATTTTTAATAGCAATCTCAATTTGTTTTTTCATATCGGTGCCCGCGTGGAGCTACTATGTTGAAGGTGGAAAAGTGCATAGCGAAAGCGGTCAGGAGATTAATCTTTACGGAGTTAGCTGGTTTGGTTTTGAGACAAATAATCATGTAGTTCACGGACTGTGGGCCAGAAACTGGAAAGACATGATTGAGCAGATCAAGGGACTCGGGTTTACTGCAATAAGGCTTCCGTTCTGCCCGGATACTTTATCTAACACCGGAGTTTCAAGCATCAATTATTCTCTTAATCCGGATTTGCAGGGTCTGAACTCTCTTGAGATAATGGACAAGGTCATATTGGAGCTTGACCGCCAAGGGTTTTACATTCTTTTAGATCATCATACATCAGACTGTCAAACAATAGAAGAGCTATGGTATACGGGTAATTATTCTGAGCTGCAGTGGATTAACGATCTTGTTTTTGTTTCTGATAGATATAAAAATGTAGAGCGGTTTTTTGGAGTTGATATTAAAAACGAGCCACACGGGCCCGCAACATGGGGAACCGGCAATTCACTTACAGACTGGAACTCGGCTGTACAAAGGGCGGCATCAGAGGTACTTCAGTCTAACCCAGAATTAGTAATATTTGTTCAGGGAATTCAAAGTAATCCTATATGCTCAAGCACAATTCCTCACTGGTGGGGAGGTAACCTTGAGCCGTTTGATTGTTTCCCACTTAATATCCCAGACGAAAAACTCGTTTTGAGCCCTCATGTTTATGGGCCCGATGTATTTGTTCAGCCCTATTTTAATGATTCTAATTTTCCCAATAACATGCCTGATATTTGGGAGACCCATTTCGGATATTTAGTAGATAGGGGTTATGCCGTAATAATCGGTGAGTTCGGCGGCAGATATGGAAACGGCGGTGACCCGAGGGACAGAACATGGCAAGACGCACTAATTAGTTATATGGACTCAAAGGGCATGAGTGATTTCTTTTACTGGTCATGGAATCCAAATAGCGGTGATACAGGAGGGATTTTACAAGACAATTGGCACGATGTGTGGGAGGATAAAATCGCATTACTTGCTCAGTTAATGGATGGTTCTACCAATCCTCCTCCAACTCCTGCGTGCTCTGACACAATAGATAACGACAGCGATGGTCTCATTGATTTTCCCGACGACCCCGGGTGTGACAACGCAGATGATAACGACGAATTTAACGATCCTCCGGGAGGAGAAGGGGTTAGTGCAGATGTAAATATAAATAATGACTGGGGGACCGGTTATTGTGCGGACGTAACAGTTACCAATAATACGGGTGCAGCTTCTGATTGGACTGTGACTTTTTCTATCGAGGGAACAGTGAGTGATATGTGGAACGCGATCTATACTCAAAATGAGAATGAGGTTAGTGCCGAGGGCGTGTCCTGGAATAATATTGTAAATCCGGGACAGTCCTTAGGATTTGGATTCTGCGCCGAGAGGGGAGCACAACCACCCCCAATTCCGCCGCCACCGCCACCAACTCCGCCGCCTACATTCGCATGCTCGGACGGGGTTGATAATGACGGGGATGGATTAACGGACTTCCCAAGCGATCCGGGATGTGATAGCGAAAGTGACGACGATGAGTTTAATCTGCCTGCAGGAGGAGATATAACGGCTGACGTTACAATAAATGACGATTGGGGCGCCGGGTACTGTGCTCAGGTAGACGTTACAAACGGTACTTCTTTACCAGTAGACTGGATTGTTTCATTCACTATTGAAGGCTCAATTAGAAATCTCTGGAACGCAGTATACCAACAAAGTGGAAACACTGTTACCGCAGAAGGTGTTTCCTGGAATAATACAGTTCAGCCTGGAGGCACTGTTAACTTCGGATTCTGTGCAAACAGATAGACCTATTATCCTAGAAGGGAGGGGGGTATTTCATTCCACTGGCTTATTCACCTCCCTTCTTTTTTTATCCAGTTTGTTAGAGTCTTTTTCTAATCATCTTAATAAGAAAATCCGATTCTTCTATCTTTAGGATTTTGGCAAGGGAGAAGTAAATTACTACTGCAATTACAATTGACGCGGCTAAAACCCCGATCTTTTCTATAGAAAAAGCGGATTCTGACCAATAAGTTAGTTTTGATACTCTCCAAATCACTATTCCCATAACTCCGGAAATAGCAGTTATTTTCAGAAGTAGGATAATAATTGATTTTGTATTTATATTTCCTATTCTTCTCTCAATTAAGTAAAACAAAAGAAGAAAATTTATGATTGATGAAATCGAGCTTGCAAATGCCAGCCCGGTGTGTTTTAAATCAAAAGTGAATCCCAATACATAACCGAACACGGCATTAACGATAAATGCTACAAAGGCTATAATTACTGGGGTTCTTGTATCCTGCATCGAATAAAATGCCGGGGCTGTTATCCTGATTCCTCCAACAGCCCACAGGCCTACCGCATATCCTAAAAGCGCTTGAGAGGTAAAAATTGTAGCTGCGTAATCGAACTCTCCTCTTTGATAAAGGAGATTGCAAATCGGGACTCTTAGAACTATAAGACCTACAAGGGCGGGAATTAATATGAAAAACATCAACCTGAGCGTGAAGGAATATGTTTCTCTAAATTTATCAAATTCCTTTTTTGATACATAAGATGAAAGGCTAGGAAGAAGGACAGTTGCGATTGACACGGCTATGATTCCGAGCGGGAACTCTATAAGCCTCTCTGCAAAGTAAAGATATGAGATGGTGCCCTGAGTCATAAAGGATGCGTACTGTGTGTTTACCAGAATATTCAGATTGTAGACCGCTACTCCAAACAACTGGGGAATGATGAGAAACCCTATACGCTTTACCGCCGGATGGCGGAAATGCTTACTAAAACCAAAGAGAAACCCTCTTGTGTTTAAGAAAGGTAATTGAAACAAAAGCTGCAAGACTCCGCCAACTATTACCCCTACAGCTGCAGCATAAATCGGAATGTTGAAGCTGTTATAAATCAGAAATACAGCAATTATTATGCACAAATTTAGGATTACAGGTGAAAACGCCGGAGCAAAAAAGTGTCTTAGCGAATTAAGAACACCCATCGACAGTGCAGTCAGGGAGATAAAGAGGATGTATGGAAACATTATCCGGTTTAAGGAAACAGCCAAATCAAAAGTGTTCTTATCAAAACCCGCAGCAAAGAGCTTGATTATGTAAGGAGATAGGAGTATGCCTCCAATTGATATAATTATCAGAAGAAAGACCAGAATAGTAAATACAGCATCTGCTACCTTCTTAGCCTCTTCCTTGTTTTTTGTCTCCAGATATTGAGTGAAAACAGGTATGAATGAAATTGTAAGAGACCCTTCAGCAAAGAGTCTCCTGAGCAGATTTGGAATTCTAAAGGCTACCCAAAACGCATCAGTCAATGCTGAAGCGCCGAAAAAATATGCTATAACTACATCTCTCGCATATCCTGCGATACGACTTAGAAATGTGAGAGAGCCTACAACGCCCGCAGAACGTGTTATTTCTTCTTGTTGCTTCATTAGATCATCAATGTAGGATTACTACTCCTCCGGTTTACTTACCTCTTCAAATTCAATCTCATTTTTCAAGTAGCTAAGAATCTCCCGAGTTTTATCCATCTGGTCCTCAGTAGGTGTTATTTGCATAATCCCTTTTGCCGGATCTTCCGTCCTAACCCATGCAAAGTGCGAATAAGTTCCCATAATCGACTGGAAGTAAACGGTTTCAGCCTTATTTTTAAGTTTTATATATATATTAGGCATATGATATTTTTTGGTAAGAAAAATTAAGAAGATTATATCTTAATTTGCTGTTTTTTCCGATTATTCTTTTGATATTTTTTCATATGATTCCCACAGTCTGAAAAGTGCGGCATGTTCTTTATGGTATAAATTGGCATATCCTAATATATTATGTATTGCTAAAGATAGTTAAATCTTGTTTGTTATCAATAAGATAGAGCACATTCTTAAAGTACAAGTATAGAACTACATAAAAATCCCTTATTTTGTTTACTATATATAGGCCATTATATTTCACTTGCCAGAATATGTAATTTTATACTTCAGTATTTGCTAAAAAATTGATAAATTTCAAAACCTTACTTGACAAACTTAACACAATTTTATATAGTGGTTCAAAGTGGCATAAAGTGGCATAAGAAGGCGTAACATGTTTCGAGGTAGATACGAACATACGATGACCGACAAGGGAAGGCTCAGCATACCCTCAAAATTCAGGGAGGTATGTAGGGAGAAGTACGGGGGAGAAATATTCATTGTCACAAATTTCGATAAATGCTTGGTTGCATACCCGCTAAGAGAATGGAATGAAATTGAGAGAAAAGTTTCCGAACTGCCGCAGTTCAAACAGGAAGTTATTTCCTTTTTAAGATACTTGATGGGCGGAGCCGTTGATTGCCCGATGGATGGGCAGGGGAGAATTCTTATTCCGCAGTCTTTAAGAAGCCATGCACGCATTGATAAAGATGTGATTTTAATAGGTATGCTAACTAAGGTTGAAATTTGGTCCAAAGAGGTTTGGGAACAGGAAGAGTCCGATAACGCATATGAAGAATTTAAAAAGAGTAGAGAAATACTTGCAGCACAAGGACTATAAGCCCATGGGAAATGCCATATTAGAACAGAAGGCCCCGATCCATATCCCGGTTATGGCCGAAGAAGTCGTAAATTATTTGGTTACACGTAAGGATGGACTCTACGTTGATGCGACTCTGGGACTAGGTGGCCACACAAAATCAATATTACAATTTACAAATTATCAATCTCGTATTATCGGACTCGATGTCGATGAAGAAGCTATTTCTATAGCGAGCAATAATCTGTCCAAATATAAAAGCAATGTTTTCCTTCAGAACAGTAATTTCTCAGAAATTGATAGGGCCCTATTGGATTTGGAAATAGGTGAGGTAGACGGCATAGTTGCAGATCTTGGAATGTCTTCTTTTCAAATTGATTCCAGTGAAAGGGGTTTTAGTTTTATACGGGATGAGCATCTTGATATGCGTATGGACCTGAGGCTAAGATTTACAGCTTATGATTTGGTGAATGAAATGAGTGTTGATGAGATCTCAAAAGTTTTAAAAGTATACGGTGAGGAGAGATGGTCAAGAAGGATTGCCAAACGCATAGTGCAGACCAGAAAAGAAAAGCCCATTTCTACATCTGCCGAACTTGCCAAGGTGGTTTATGAGGCGATTCCCAACAAATTTCATCCTGCTAAGATTCATCCGGCTACGAAAACATTTCAGGCGTTTCGAATTGCCGTTAACCACGAGCTTGATAATATTGAGAAATTCATAGGTAAGTCAATACCTTTTCTTAAATCTGGCGGCAGAATAGTTGTCATTTCTTTTCATTCCCTTGAAGATAGACTTGTAAAAAATTTATTTCGGCGTCTATCGTCTTCATGTATTTGTCCACCGGATTTACCTATGTGCGGTTGTGGTAAAAAAAGTGAACTCAACATTCTGACCCGCACACCTTTGGTTCCAAGTGAAGCAGAAGTAGCAAATAATCCCAGGTCCAGGAGTGCAAAAATGAGGGTGGGTGAGAAGCTCTAATCATGGCTAATCCGAAAGTTAGGTCAAAGGAAAGAGGACAGTCTGGGAAGTCTGTATTATCTTTAGGCTTTGTAGTTCTAATATTAATTGCTGTGGGCCTTTCTTTAGTTTATGTGAGGATTAAAGTTGAAGAACTGAGCCTCGGTTATGAAATATCAAGGAATAAGAAAACAACAGAAGATCTTTTAAAAGAGAACAGGACGCTTCAGTCTGAATTTATGAAGCTAAAATCACCTGAGAAGCTTGAGCAGATAGCTACAGATCTAGGATTTAAGTTTCCCACTCAAGTAGACATAATTTATATAGAAAGAAACAAGGTTGTAGGAAATAAATAATGAAGCCTAAGAGGAGTACAAAGAGAATTTCTCTTGCTAGGGATTTGGATAAACCTAGATGGAGGGTTTTTATAGTTGCTACTCTTCTTATTGCTCTTTTTGCAATGGTGTCTGTCAAAGCATTGGAACTTCAGATTCTTGACCGTGAGAGGGCGTTTAAGATCGCTAGAAAGCAGCATCACGGAACCTCTACACTACTTCCTCGTAGGGGAAAAATCTTTGATAGAAATGGGAAAGAGTTGGCAGTAAATATCGATGTAAAATCTGTTTATGCAAATCCTAAGAAAGTAACGAATCCCTCTGAGACGGCAAAGATACTTTCGGAGAAACTGAATCTATCTCAAAAGAAAATCCTAGACAGAGTTTCTTCAGATAAATCTTTTGTATGGATAAAAAGGCTAGCAGATTCAGAGTCTGTGGAAGAACTCCAAAATTTAGACATAACTGGATTAGGTTATATTCCTGAACCTAAACGAATTTATCCCAACGGGCATCTTATGGGTCAAGTAATTGGTATTACTGATATTGATTCCATTGGCATTGAGGGGATTGAATACCGCTATGACAGATTACTAACCGGCAAGACCAGAAAAATTACTTTAAAAAGAGATGCTAGGGGACATAAGATTTTAAACGACCCAAGCGAGATTCAGGATATTGATCAATATAAGACTTCGGGCCATGATATTGTTCTCACTATCGATTCACAGATTCAGCATATAGTTGAGAGGCAGCTAAAAGAGGGAGTAGAAGAAGTGGGCGGGGAGATGGGAATGGCCATTATTATGAACCCCGAGACGGGCGAAGTGCTGGCTATGGCTTCTTACCCATTTCTGGACCCTAACAACTTTAGTAAATTCCCTGAGGTAAATAGAAGAAACCTTCCTATGTGGTACGCACATGAACCTGGATCAACAATGAAAGTATTTCTTGCAGCTTCGGCTCTAGATGATAAAAAGGTAAATCCAAATTCAAAATTTAATTGTGAAAACGGAAGAAGAAGAATCGGTTCAGCCGTGATTAGGGACATAAAACCCCGCGGTACACTTACAGTTGCTGAGATTGTAAAGTACTCAAGTAATATAGGAGCCTCAAAAATCGGAGAGCTCCTGGGTAGAGATAAGTATTACAAATATTTAAACAAGTTTGGCTTTGGAAAAAAAACCGGCATAGGACTTCCCGGTGAGTCGAGCGGTCTATTGGCAGCTCCTAGGAAATGGGGACCTATAGAACTTGCGACCATCTCATTCGGGCAGGGTATTTCCGTTACTTCACTGCAGCTTGTCACAGCCCTTTCTGCGATAGCAAACGGTGGATATCTTATGAAGCCATATGTTATAGAGAAAATAGTTGGCCCGGACGGAAATGTAATTGAGCAGAACTCTCCAGAGGTAGTTACTAGAGTCATCTCCTATGATACCTCATATCAGATGAAGCAAATCATGCAAGGTGTCGTTGAAAACGGAACCGGCAAGAAGGCTCAAATACCCGGATTTTCAGTAGCTGGTAAAACTGGTACAGCACAAATTCCTAATCCGAAGTCCGGTGGTTATTACTCTGGCAGATATATAACTTCGTTTATAGGTTTTGCTCCCGTAGAAGATCCCGAAATTGTTATGGTGGTAGTGGTTGAAGCGCCTGGGGAAAAAACATATGGGGGCTCCGTAGCCGCTCCTATATTCAAACAAATTGCTGAAAAAGTTCTTTTTCATATGGGTGTAAGCCCCAAAAAAGTATTGGTAGGCATGACGGTGATGCCTGATTTAAGCGGTATGAGTGTTAGAGACATTCTTAAATGGTCTGAGGAAGAAGGAATCAAGGTAAAAGTAAAAGGTAGTGGTTTTGTAACGAATCAAAAACCTCTACCGGGAGATCTGATAAAAGAAGGCATGGTTTGCTCAATTGAGCTCAAACAAAAAATATGATCCTTAGAGAACTCGTAAATGGGATAGATATAAAAAATTTCAAAGGAGATGACAGCTTAAACATTTCGGGTATTTCCTTTGATTCAAACAAGGTTAAAGAGCATTTTTTATTTGTAGCACTCACGGGCGAAAATACGGACGGCCATAAGTATATTGAATCGGCAGTTGGAAACGGGGCTAAAGCCCTGATATTGGAAAAAGCGCCGGATAAAAATTTTAAAGACGTATCTGTAGTTGAGGTTAATGATTCCAGAGCATCTCTTGCAATTGCTTCGTCTAATTTTTACAGACACCCGACAAAAGAACTTAAACTCGTTGGTATTACAGGAACGAACGGAAAAACTACAATTACCTATCTCCTGGAATCTATATGGAACGAAGAAAGTAAGAATTCCGGCATAATAGGCACTATCGATTACCGCTACGGCGAAAATAAAATTCGATCCTCTATGACAACCCCTGAATCTTCTGATCTCATGGGGATGTTTAGAGAAATGAGAGATTCGGGAGTAGACACAGTGGCAATGGAAGTTTCTTCACATGCTATTGACAAAGAGAGAGTGAAGGAGTGTCATTTTGACGCCGCGGTATTTACTAATTTAACTCAAGACCACCTCGATTATCACGACACAATCGCAAACTACTTTGAAGTCAAAAAGAGGTTATTTACGGAGTTCTTGGGGCAGAGTGATAAGAAAAATAAATTCTCAATTATAAATATTGATGATCCCTTCGGAGTACAAATTGTAAATGATGCGCCCGCCGATGTAGTAACCTATTCCATTAATAATGAGGCTGCAACAATATATGCTGTATCCTCAAAAATTACAGATAACGGAATCGAGGCAACTATTAATACTCCTGAAGGCTTTATTCAGGTTAAATCAACACTATTCGGGGAGCATAATTTATCAAATATACTTGCTGCTATTGCTACTACAATTTCATTAGGTTCACCTATTGACGCCATTGAAAAAGGCATTTCTCAAATTTCATCTGTTCCCGGAAGACTAGAAGGAATTCCGAACGCATTGGGGTTTAAAGTACTTGTGGATTATGCACATACGCCAGATGCTCTTAAAAATGTTCTACTGTCAGTAAGACCGCTTACAAAGGGAAACGTAATTCTTGTTTTCGGATGCGGCGGTGATAGAGACTCTGCTAAAAGGCCTCTTATGGGCATGATAGGAAAAGAACTTTCAGATATTCTAATTGTTACATCCGATAACCCTCGCACTGAAGACCCTGAAATTATTATAGATCAGATCGAGGAGGGAGTTTTTCAATATGGGGAAGATAATAACCCCTATTACAGGATTACCGATAGAATAGCTGCAATTAAGCTAGCTATAAAAACTGCCCAAAAAAATGACACTGTACTAATTGCTGGTAAGGGGCATGAGGATTATCAGATTATAGGGACAACTAAGTACCCGTTTGATGATAGGGAAATAGCAAGGGAGTCATTATCATTAAAATAAATTTAGTTCTTTGGAAACAATTATGCTGGATCTAAATTTTATTCTTAGTTCAACTCATGGGAGGCTGCTCTCGGGGAAAAGCGGAAGCGTCTTTAGTGGAGTATCAACAGATACGAGAAAGATTACAAAAGATGAAATCTTTTTCGCCTTGAAAGGGGACAATTTTGATGGTGAAGATTTTATTAAAGAGGCTTTTAATAGGGGAGCAAGCGGAGTTGTTGTAGAAAGTACATCTTCTCAGGATTTAAACGGTAAAGTTTTAATACAAGTTTCTTCCACGCTAAGGGCATTAGGGGACCTAGCATCGGATTGGCGAATGAGCTTCCCTGATTTAAAGGTTGCTGCAATTACCGGATCAAACGGGAAAACTACCACAAAGGAAATGACGTGGAGCATAGTTTCCTTAAAACATAAAACTCTAAAAAACACTGGCAATTTTAACAATCTTATTGGTCTACCCTTAACTCTTTTTGAGTTGAAGAATGAGAACACGGCAGCTGTGCTAGAGGTAGCAATGAACGACTTTGGAGAAATTAGAAGGCTTTCAGAGATTGCACGTCCGGACATTGGGGCCATAACCAATATAGGACACGCCCACCTTGAAAAGCTAGGTGGACTAGATGGGGTAGCCAAAGCAAAAGGGGAGCTTGTAGAGAATTTTAATGAGCATAATGTTTTTGTTGTAAATCTTGATGATTTAAGGGTAGAAAGAATAGCAAACGGTCTTAATTGTCAAAAAATTACCTATGGAATCAATGCAAAAGGGGCTATGATCTCAGCCAGCCACATAGAGTGTAGTGACTTTTCCAATATTACATTTAATATGAATGTCCAAGGGATAGAATTCCCTGTACGTTTAAAGGGAATTGGTCTCCATAACGTAATGAATTCTCTATGCGCCGCGGGAATCGCTCTATCGTTAGGCTGTGATACTGCTCAAATCCGTGAAGGACTTGAAAGGTTTACTCCTACCAAAATGAGACTTCAAGTTCTGGACACCCCTCTTGGGTTTAAGGTAATTAATGACGCCTACAATGCCAATCCCGATTCTATGAAACGCGCAATCGATGAACTTGTAAGGTTAAAGGGAGGAGGCAAAGCGATAGCTGTTTTGGGTGATATGCTTGAGCTGGGTGAGGCAAGTGAATACGAGCACCGAGAAATTGGCAAATACCTATCCGTCTCTGGAGTGGACGACGTTATTACATATGGAAAATACGCGGCAAACATCTTGGATGGCGCTGGCGATGTGATTAGCGGCTTTCATGCAAAGACACATAAGGAAGCGACTAAATTCTTAATTGATACCGCAAAACCAAATGACTTGGTACTAGTAAAGGGCTCTCGTGGATCAACAATGGAGCAGGTAATTAAAAGACTATTTGAGGAGTAATAAATGTTTCATCTTCTTTATTTGCTTAAAGAGGATTTTATCATATTTAATGTATTCAGGTACATAACCTTCCGTTCGTTCGGAGCGGGTGTAACCGCATTTCTTATAAGCATAATATTGGGCGGATACTTCATTAAATTCCTTTCCAGTAGACAGTTTAAAGAAAGTATTCGTGATGACGGTCCTCAGAGCCATCAATCCAAAGCTGGTACTCCTACGATGGGAGGAGCCTTTATCGTTGTCGCAATAACCATATCAACGATTTTATGGGTTGACCTTAGCAGTCAAGTTATGTGGACCGTACTTCTCTTTACGTTTAGCTATGCGCTAATAGGTTTTCTTGACGACTGGCTCAAGTATACGAAGGGCAGGGGGATGAGCGCTAGATTAAAGTTCTTCTTACAGATAGTTTTCGGGACTCTTTTTGTTGTGCTAATACTGAGCGAAATGAATGGTTTTAGTATGCTCGTTAGCGGTACTGAAGCTAATGAATATCCTTTTACTTCGATTATTATCCCATTTTTTAAAAAGGCGGTTTTTGATCTTGGCTGGTTCTATATACCTTTTGGGGTGTTGGTTGTTGTGGGGGCCTCAAACTCGGTAAATTTAACCGATGGACTAGACGGACTTGCAATCGGGTCTATATCCGTAGCTGCGGCAACATATCTTATTTTTTGCTATCTATCAGGGCACCTGGAATTTTCAAGTTATCTTCAGATTCCCTATATCCCTCAGGGTGGTGAGCTTGCCGTGTATCTCGCCGCTGTAGGTGGAGCATGTCTTGGTTTTCTCTGGTACAATTCACACCCTGCTGAGGTCTTTATGGGCGATGTAGGATCACTTGCCCTTGGTGCCGCAATTGGTTCTGTCGCTCTAATAATAAAACAGGAATTACTGCTAGTTTTAGTTGGTGGCCTTTTTGTTATGGAGGCACTGTCTGTAATTATTCAGGTTATATCTTTTAAGCTCACGGGTAAGAGAGTTTTTAAAATGGCGCCGCTTCATCACCATTTTGAGCTTAGTGGCTGGTCTGAATCAAAGGTAGTTATAAGGTTTTGGATTATATCTTTGGTTCTTGCACTGTTTGCTCTTTCGACACTCAAGCTTAGATAGATTGCAATTATCATTTTTAGAGGAATAAATGGAACTTCAAAACAGGAAAATACTGGTAGTGGGGCTTGGGAAAACAGGCATGGATTCTGTTAACTTCTTGCTTGATAAAGGGGCTCAGGTAAGAGTAAGCGACAGCTCCCCGATTGAGAAAATAGGGGGAGACATTGAATTGCTTGAGTCAAAAGGAGTGAAGGTAGAAGCAGGAAAGCACACGGCTGAAACTTTTCTCTGGGCTGAAACTATAGTGCTTAGTCCGGGAGTTCCTTTTAAAGTACCGCAAGTTCAAATGGCGATGGCTCAAGGAATTGAGGTAATAAGCGAGGTTGAGCTAGCATGGCGTTTTATCAAGACGCCGATAATTGCAATCACTGGGTCAAATGGCAAAACTACGACTTGTACTCTGATTGCACGAATACTTGAGAGAAACGGACAAAGAGTTTTTCTGGGCGCCAATATAGGTACTCCTCTAATTCGGATCGCAGAGGATTCAGACAAGTTCGACGTTCTTGTCCTTGAGCTAAGCAGTTTCCAGCTCCAGGGTATTCTAAGTTTCCGTCCTGATGTAGCGATAATACTTAATATTTCACCTAATCATCTCGACCATCACGAGTCGTTTGACGAGTATGTGGAATCCAAGATGAAGATTTATTCAAACCAAACTGGAGATGACTGGTTCGTCTACAACAAAGATGATGAAGTAATTAATGGATACTTGCCTAGGGTGCGGTCCAGGAAGGTCCCATTTGGAAAAGACTGCTGCCAAGACGGCGTGACTTATAGAGGCTCAGAGATAACTTTCAGAGATCATGTGTACGATGTAGAGGGTATTAAGCTTATAGGTAGCCACAATGTAGAAAATATTATGGCTGCTATAGCAGGGACTACTATTTTGGGCTGCGATCCAATAATAATTCAAGAAGGAATCAAGAACTTTGAGCCGCTTCCTCACAGAAATGAATATGTGAGAGAAATAGAAGGCGCTAAATTCTATAACGATTCTAAATCAACCAGTCCTGCTGCAACAGTCAGGGCTCTTGAGAGCCTTCCTTGCTCGATAATACTGATTGCCGGGGGAAAGGATAAGGGTGTCAGTTTCGAGCCTCTTAAGGATTTAGTAAGAGAAAAAGTAAGATTTCTAATTCTGATTGGGGAGTCTAAACTGAGAATGAAGCAAGAGATAGGCGTCGGAATTCCCAGCGCCTTAGCTGATTCTCTTAAAGAGGCTTTGGATATAACTCTCCAGAATCTGACATCTCAAGACAGCGTTCTTTTTTCTCCTGCTTGTTCAAGTTTTGATATGTTTAATTCTTATGAAGAAAGGGGGATGAAATTTAAAGAAATTGTTGAAAATATTTGAGCCAGCAAAAGGAAGGAACTATGATATTGGGGTCATTCTCTCAGCAGTGTTTCTAACTGCTGTGGGGGTCTTGATGGTCTATAGTACAAGCTCAGTGTATTCAATGGAAAACTTTGGTGATCCGAATTATTACCTTAAGCGCCATGCTGCATACCTAGCATTGGGTCTTCTTTCTATGTTTGCAATTCTGTGTGTTGATTACCGGGTTTTAAGGAAGCTGGTGTACCCTGCATACTTTATTGGACTTTGTTTACTCATACTTGTTCTAATAATCGGTAAAGATATCGGCGGAGCCAGAAGGTGGATAGACTTGGGGGCTTTTAGCTTCCAGCCCTCAGAGATTGCAAAATATATTATAGTTTTATATCTTGCGCATTCCCTTACTAAAAAAAGGGATAAAGTAGATAGCTTTGTAGTGGGGTTTGCCTCTCACATTTTAATTGCAGGCGTTTATGTAATTCTAATCCTTCTTGAGCCTGACTTTGGAACCGCAACGATAATGATAGCGGTTCTTTTTACTATGATGTTTATAGGAGAAGTAAGAATTAGATATCTTGTGCCTTTAGGACTGGTATCGGTCGCCTTATTATGTTTGGCCGTTCTCACGAAAGGATACAGGATGAAACGTATAACAGCTTTCATGGATCCCTGGCAAGACCCCCTTGGTTCAGGATATCAGTCTATCCAGTCTTTTATAGCATTTGCACTGGGAGGTATTTACGGCACGGGACTTGGCGATAGTACACAGAAGCTCTTCTTTTTACCTCAGGCGCATACCGATTTTATATTCGCTATAATAGGTGAGGAACTTGGTTTTATCGGTATAGTTATCGTTATAATTGGTTTTGTAATTTTATTAGTTAGAAGCTTGCGTGTGTCACTAAGGGCCCCTGATCTTTTCGGTTGTTATTTGGTCTTTGGCTGCGTCGTCCTTATTGCTATTCAGGCAGGAATGAATATGGCGGTAGCTGTAGGTCTATTCCCCACTAAAGGTCTCACGCTTCCTTTCATTAGTTACGGTGGGACATCCTTAATAACCAGTTTGGCAGCAGTCGGAATAATACTTAATGTCTCTAGATCGGGAATAAAATGAGGATAATAATTGCCGGCGGCGGAACAGGTGGGCACGTATTTCCTGCCGTATCTATTGCCGAAGAGATCACTGATAGAAATTACGAGGACGAAATACTTTTCGTGGGGACAGAAAAAGGTTTGGAAAATGAATTGCTTTTGAAAAAGGGATATAAAATAAAACACATTAGTTCAAGGGGTTTTGTGGGTCGAGGCTTGTTTAAAACTCTAATCGCTTTTTTATATGCTTTTAAAGGTCTTTTTGACTCCATATCAATAATAAGAAGTTTTAAACCGGATGTTGTGCTTGGAGTAGGGGGGTATGTGTCGGGCCCACTTGTTTTGATAGCTGTTTTACTTAGAATACCAACTGCAATATGTGAACAGAACACGGTGCCTGGGGTTACAAACCGTATTCTGGGAAGAATTGTGAATAAAATCTTTGCCTCGTTTGATTCAAGTGTGCTCTATTTCCCGTCAAAAAAAGTTGTAGTTACTGGGAATCCTATTCGTAAAGAAATTCTAAATAAAACTCATAGTCCTGAAAATTTTGAATCTATATCTGTTCTCATTTTTGGAGGTAGCCAGGGAGCTTATTCTTTAAATCGCTCAGTTCCTGAAGCATTTTCCAAAATCGACAATATGGACATTTCCATTATTCATCAAACCGGGGGAAAAGATTATCTTTATGTGAAGGATCTATACATTGAAAATGGAATTAATGCTCAGGTCCTTACATTTATAGATGATATGGCAGAGGCATACAGTAAATCTAACTTAGTTATAGGCAGAGCCGGGGCTGGCACAATAGCTGAGATTACTGCTCTTGGAAAACCCTCAATTCTCGTCCCTTTTCCGTATGCTGCTCATAATCACCAGTTTGAGAACGCAAAAATTCTGGAGAGCTCTGACGCCACTGTGCTTATTGAAGATAAAGACGCTACACCAGAAAAATTTGCCCTGACATTGACCAATCTATTTGACGAAGACAAACTAAATATAATGGCAGCCAATGCCAAAAAGCTTGGCAAGCCTGAGGCTGCAAGAGAAATAGTTGATGGTTTATATAATTTAGCCGGAGATAACTAGTGTACGGAAAGATAAAACGGATTCATTTTGTTGGGATTGGAGGAATAGGGATGAGCGGTATTGCAGAGGTGCTGCTCAATATGGGATATGAAATTACAGGTTCCGATATAGAAGAGTCGGCCACAGTAAAAAGGCTTATGGATTTGGGCGCTAAAATAAATATAGGCCACAGTGGGAAAAATGTTGAAGGCTCTGGAGTGGTGGTAATATCTTCGGCTATCAAATCAGACAACCCCGAAGTGCTAAGAGCCAAAGAAATTAATATTCCGGTTATTCCGAGAGCTGAGATGTTAGCTGAGCTTATGAGACTCCGATACGGGATAGCGGTTGCCGGAAGCCACGGAAAAACAACGACTACATCAATGATTGCAGCAGTGCTTTCATATGGTCAATTAGACCCCACAATAGTGGTTGGCGGTATAGTAAAAACCATGGGTACCAATGCGCGCCTCGGAAAGGGGGATTTTATGGTTGTAGAGGCCGATGAAAGTGACGGTTCATTCCTGAGACTTTCCCCTGTTATATCAGTACTCACAAATATCGATGAAGAGCATATGGACTATTACAAGGATATGGATGAATTAGAAGCCGCTTTTTTAAGTTTTTTAAATAAGATACCATTCTACGGACTCTCCGTGCTGTGTATTGACTGCCCCAGGATTAAATCACTCTCCAGAGAGTTTAAAAAAAGGATACTAACCTATGGTTTTGATCAGGATGCCGAATTAAGAGCTGAAGACGTCTTAGTTTCAGGGTTCGAAACAAAGTTCAATGTATTTTTGAAAAAGTCCCGTCTTGGATCTGTAAACCTAAATGTCCCGGGACGCCATAATGCACAAAACTCGCTTGCCGCCATAGCTGTTGGTATGGAGCTCGGAATGAGTTTTAAGGATGTAAGCTACGGATTATCAGAATTTAAGGGGATTGATAGGAGGCTCCAGGTAAAGGGTGAGGGTAGGGGAGTGTTGGTAATAGATGATTACGCTCATCATCCTAAAGAGATTGAAGTTACAATAAGCGCTATAAAGGAATCTCAGCCTGGAAGAATTGTCGTTATATTCCAGCCCCACAGATACACTAGAACACAGTTACTGTTTGATGAGTTTGTCCAGGTGCTTGCACATGTGGATATGCTTTATATAATGGATATATATGCTGCGGGAGAAGATCCAATTGACGGAATTACATCTCAAAAACTTTTTCAATCACTTAAAGAAACGGGGCACCAAAATGTTCAGTACTTAAATGGCGACAATATGGTCTCGACAGTTCTGGATAATCTCGAGCCAAAGGACATTGTACTCACTCTTGGAGCGGGGAATGTCTGGGCTTTTGGAGAGAAGTTAGTAGAGGAGCTCAGGTGAACGATTTAATTATGGAAATTGAGACTATCGGTTGTACTGTAAGCTGTCTATATCCAATGAAAAAATACACTTGGCTCAGAGTGGGTGGTCTGGCCGACCTCGTTGTCCAGCCGAATAACAGTAGTGAATTTCTAGAACTCCTTAATTTGCTATCTTCCTCTAATGTACCCTGGGTTGTTCTTGGGGAGGGCTCTAACACGATTGTATATGACAAGGGCATTTCAGGAGTAGTCATCTCTACTAAGAAATTAAAAAAAATTGAAATAATCGACGAGACAAAAGTATTAGCAGAGTCAGGAGCAATACTCGGCACGATATTAAATAAGACGATTAAGGCAGGGCTCACCGGGTTTGAGTTTGCTGCCGGTATTCCAGGTACTGTGGGGGGTGGGATTTTTATGAATGCGGGCGCAAATGATGGAGAGATCAAAGATGTTGTTGATACCGTTTGGATTTGGTTACGTGGGGAAGAAATCGCATTAAGCAGAAGCGAGATAAAGTTTGAATATCGAAAAAGTCACTTGCCTGAGGGCAGTGTAATTACAAAAGCCATATTCAAATTAGAACAGGGAAACAGCTCCGAAAGCGTGCGCAGTGTAAAGAATTATATGACAAAAAGAAATTTGACTCAGCCTATCAAAATGTCCAATACAGGTTCTATTTTTAAAAACCCTCCTCAGATTGCTGCCGGGCAATTGATAGAAGAGTTAGGGCTAAAGGGGTTTGGTATTGGGGGAGCTAAGTTCTCAGATCTCCATGCCAACTTCATAGTAAATTCAGGAAATGCAACAGCTCGAGATGTTTTAGAGCTTATAGAAACTGCAAAGAGAGAAGCCCTTCTACAAAGGGGAATTAAACTTGAGACGGAAGTCAGAGTAATAGGAAACGAAAACAATTGAACGAACAAAATAACGAAGAGAACAAGTTCTCATATCTCAAATACATTAAAATCTTCTCGGTTATCCTGGTGTTGATTGTATTAGGGGTGTCGACGTACATTACTCTTCACCTGGGGATTTTCACGGTCGAGCAAATCAATATTAGCGGAAATACAAGAATAAAAGAAAAGGAAATCCTGAAAAGATCAGGTCTTAGGCAAGGCGAGAGCAGCATCTTCTTTTTTGAAGATGCAGTCGAAGAAAATATTTTGAGAAATCCCTGGGTAAAGAGCATATCAGTTAGAAAAGAGTTCCCTAAAAAGGTATATATTGAAATAGTAGAGGAAGAAGTATATTGCCTTTTATTTAATGAGGACGGGGAGCTATATTACTTAAGTAAGGTTGGTAAGAGACTAGGACCTGCAAATTTTGATGAGGGTCTTGATTTTCCTGTTCTGATAGGCGAAGGTATAAATAATCCGGATCTTGTAAAAGAGGCATTGCAAATATTGGAGTTATCTTTAAGAAGCAAAGTTCTAAACTGGAGCAGAATTTCTGAAGTCCATCTTGATTCAATATACGGAATTAACTTATTCACAATTGATAAAAAACAAATCGAATTTGATTCGAAAAACATTGTCAATAAGTGGCGTAAGATCGAAAAGATAATTTCTCATGCCGAGATGCTTGGCATTAAGGAAACATATATAAATATTAGCTCGGAAAGTATAGGTGTAGTTAATTTTGAGTTGCCTGTTGTGAGGATAGAAACCAAAGAAGATGGGTAAAGAGCAAAACTTGATCATAGGTTTGGATATAGGCACTACAAAAATATGCGCTATTGTCGGAGAGCTTAATCCACAAACTGAAGAAGTAGAGATTATAGGTGTGGGAACATACCCTTCATATGGTCTCAAAAGAGGCGTTGTTGTTAATATTGAGAACACTATCCAATCTGTTAAAAACGCTGTGGAAGAAGCCGAGCATATGGCCGGATGTGAAATCAGGGCCGTCTTTGTAGGTATTGCCGGAGGTCATATAAAGGGAGTCAGCGGCCATGGAATGATTACTATAAGGGAGCGCGAGGTGACCAGGCGTGATCTCGACAGAGTTATTGAATCGGCTAATGCCGTATTAATTCCTGCCGATAGAGAAATCATTCATGTTATTCCACAAGAATATATTGTAGACGGTCAGGCTGGAATAAAAGATCCGGTCGGTATATATGGAATCAAGCTTGAGACAAAAGTTTATATTGTTACGGGCCAGGTCACATCGGCCCAGAACTTAGTAAAATGCATACACGGGGCAGGAATGGATGTCACTGATGTTGTGCTTGAACAATTGGCCTCCAGTGAAGCTGTTCTGACTGAGGATGAAAAAGAAATTGGAGTAGTTCTAATTGACTGTGGCGGAGGAACTACGGATATAGCTCTTTTCGTTGATGGGAGTGTAAGGTACACGGATACTGTAACCCTGGGTGGAGATAATATAGACAGAGATATAGCGCTTGGTTTATCAACACCGCTAGGGGAAGCTAGAAAAATTAAAGAGAAGCACGGAACAGCATTGGCAGAGCTTGTTTCTCCGGAAGATGAGATTGAAGTGCCTAGCGTTGGGGGCAAACATTTTAGAAAGATTTCTAGAAAAGACCTGGCTATGGTAATTGAACCCAGGATGGAAGAAATATTTATGCTTGCAAAGAGTGAAATTCAAAAATCAGGCTATGAAGAATTAGTTCATGCCGGTGTTGTGATAACTGGCGGGAGTGTTATTATGAATGGTACAGTTGAACTCTCTGAACGTGTTCTTGGAATGCCCGTAAGAATGGGTATTCCTACAGAAGTAGGTGGTTTAACTGACATAATAGCTAACCCGGTTTACTCGACTGGGGTTGGTTTAGTCCTTTATGGCGCGGGGTACAAGGGGGAAAAAAAACTCCGGATTCGCGATGAAAACGTCTTTAAAAAAATATTTGAGAGCATGCAAGACTGGTTTCAAGAGTATTTTTAGGTTACAATGGATTTAATATACTGCAGGAGGGTAATAGGTTATGGCCAATTTTGAACTTGAAGATACAAACGTGGAACAAAGAGCAAAAATAAAAGTCATAGGAGTTGGCGGCGCCGGAGGAAATGCCGTTAACGCTATGATAGAGAGGGGATTAAACGGCGTTGAATTCATAGTAGCAAATACTGACGCACAGGACCTTAGAAAATCCCTTGCACCTAATAAACTCCAGATCGGTACAAGAACAACCAAAGGTCTTGGTTCAGGTGGAGACCCGAACTTAGGTAGAGAGGCTGCTATTGAAGATCAGGCTAAGATCGCCGAAGCTCTTGAAGGTGCTGATATGGTTTTTATCACTGCTGGAATGGGCGGCGGTACCGGAACCGGTGCTTCTCCCATTATTGCACAGGCTGCTAGAGAAATTGGAGCTTTGACAATAGGGGTGGTAACAAAACCCTTTGGATTTGAGGGCCCCAAAAGAAATAAGCAGGCGGTCGACGGTATTGGCAATATGGACGGGGAAGTTGATACCCTAATTGTAATTCCCAATGATAGGCTTACGGAAGTTCATAAGGTAAGCATTTTGGATGCATTTAAGAAAGCTGATGAAGTACTTCATCAGGCAGTACGTGGTATTTCCGATATAATTACCGGGACCGGCTATATCAACGTCGATTTTGCCGACGTAAAGAGCATAATGGGTGAGAATGGTGGTAAAGCTCTCATGGGTGCAGGTTACGCAGAGGGTAATAACAGGGCAATCGAAGCAGCAGAGGCTGCCATTACAAGCCCTCTTCTTGAAGACATATCCATTGAAGGAGCGACTGGTATTTTACTTAACGTTACGGCTTCCCCAGATTTTGGAATAGAAGAGCTTAACGAGGCTTGCAATTATATAAAAGAGCGAGCGCATGAAGATGTGAACTTAATTTTTGGATTAGTGTTCAACCATGATTATAAGGAAGCAGTACAACTCACCGTGATTGCTACAGGAATAAAGTCTGCTAAAGCGGAAAGGTTGCAAAAGGTTGTCACCCAACTTCCATCCGAAGTTGAAGACGATGAGTTTGAAATACCTGCGTTTATAAGAAGACGTGGTGTAGAAGAAGGTCAGTAATCTTTAAGTAGTGTTTCTTGGTATAATATTTCACTTAAACAGTATTAACTAGGTCTGTATATCCTATCTTCAGTAATATTTTATCCGTAGAGTTCTTGGGAAAGGTTTGGTTTAAGTGGGGGCGGGTTATCCTCAAAAGGAAGTTTTAACCGCGGAGCATCAATCCATAAGCTTTCTAAATTATAGAATTCCCTAAGCGGTTCATAAAATATGTGTACAACTACATCGGCTGAATCCACAAGTACCCATTGACCTACCTCATAGCCTTCAATGCCGATTACTTTTTGTCCAATTTCCTTTACCTTCTTTTCTATATTCTCGACTATAGTTTTTACACCACGGTTAGAGTTGGCACTACATATAAGGAAATAATCAGTTACATCACTCGAAGATTTAACTTCGAGCAGTATTGGATTAATAGCCTGCTTTTCCCAGGCTGCATGAGCAATAGAGATAGCCTTTTCCTTAGAATCTATTTAACTGCCTCCTAAGCATATAACTTTTCCGTTATAATAAATTTTTCTACTTTATTTGGTACAAGATATTTAATGGATTTTTTTGATTTTACAAAGTTTCTAATATCCGTTGATGAAATCTCAATCCCTCTGATTTCAGTAAATACAATATCCTTTAAACTGCTTTTAGTATATGAAATCACGTTTTCTATCTTTTTATAATATCGGAAATCATCTTTAAGTGCAAGAGGAATTTTGTTCGAATCTAAATCTGAAAAACCAGGTCTTGTGATTACAGCAAAACTACAAAGTTCAAATAGTCTACTATAATCCTTCCAGCTCTCAATTTGATTAAATATTTCATTGCCTACTATAAAATAGAATTCCAAGTCAGGGTGAACCACGGTTAAGTGCTCTAATGTATCAACTGTGTACGAAGGAGCTTTGTTTTCGAGCTCAAACTCTGAAATATCAAAATATTCATTCCCCTCTATGGCCAGTCTTAACATCTTAAGTCGGTCTTCAGCCGGAGTTATATTTGAATCTTCTTTATGGGGTGGGACGGCAGAGGGGATAAAATAAATTTTATTAAGGCTTAAGATTTGTCTTATTTCTTCAGCGGCGCGTAAGTGTCCATAATGTATGGGATCAAAAGTTCCTCCGAAAAGGCCTACCCTATTTTGTTTTCTCTTACTCATAATGCTTTAGAGGATTGTACCATTTTAAAACAATCAATACCCAAATTATCTTTTTAGATAACCCTCTATCATAAATTCATCTTTTATTTTTGTTATCTTGATATCTTTTATTTCTAACGATTTTTTAATTGTTGAAATTCCAAGCTCACCAATCATACTAATGCCTTCTGATCCAACTATTTTTGGTGCGTAAAAGAAAACGACTTTATCAACTATTCCACTTTTTAATGCAGAAGCCGCCACCTTGCTTCCGCCCTCAATTAATACACTTGTTATCCCATGTTTACCTAAGCGCTTAACCAATTCTTTTAAGTTCAGCTTCCCATTTTTGTCCGCTTTTAAATGAAGAATTGTTGCCCCTAGATTTATTAATTTCTCTTTTTTTCTAGGATACGATTTAGATGATGTTGCAATTATTGAATGCTCATGAATAGATAGAAGATTTGAATCTATAGGAATCCTGAGTTTGCTATCTAAAACTATAGGGACTGGATAGCTCGTTTTTTTATCTAGCCTAACATTAAGACTGGGATTGTCTTTAAGAACAGTTTCAATGCCGACCATAACCCCGTCTACTTTATTTCTCAGTTGATGAGCGTATTTCCTTTGTGTAGGGCTCCCTATCCACTTGGAATCACCTGTATAAGCGGCAATCTTGCCGTCCATAGTGGCTGCAAGTTTCAAGATAACAAATGGCTTTCCGGTGGTTATGTATTTAGAGAATGCTTCGTTTAATTCTTTTGCTTTTTCTTCAAGAATTCCAACTTCAACCTCTATTGCACTTTTTCTGAGCTTCTTAATTCCGTTTCCCGATACTTTAGGATTTGGATCGAGCATAGCAACAAAAACTTTTGAAATTTGTTTTTCAATTATGGTATTAACGCATGGGGGTGTTCTTTTGTCTTTATGACAGCAAGGCTCAAGCGTAACATAGAGGGTCGCTCCTTTAAGAGAATTTCTTTTTTTATCTGCATTTTTAAAAGCTTCTATTTCAGCATGAGGAAGCCCTGCTTTCTTATGATAGCCCTGTCCTATAATTTTGCCATGTTTTACTAATACCGCTCCTACCAGTGGGTTTGGGCTTGTCATTCCCTCAGCTTTTTTTGCGAGCTTTAAAGCAAGGGACATATATTTTGAGTGTTGATCCATTTTTCTTTATATTGGGAAATAACGTGATTGTACTATTGGTATAAGAGTCCCATAAGATACTAATGAACAATTTCCTCCCCGGAATAAAAAAGAGCCTCTACAAATTCATCGGCATTAAATTCCCTAAGGTCACTCAGACTCTCGCCTATTCCGATGTATTTAACCGGAATATTTAGCTCATCGGCAATTGCAACAATCACCCCTCCTTTTGCAGTACCGTCAAGTTTTGTAAGAACTATTCCGGTTACTTCAATCGCCTCGTTAAACAACTTAGCCTGCTGCACTGCATTTTGTCCTGTCGTGGCGTCTAGTACCAAAAGAGTTTCATGGGGTGCCCCTTCTAGTTCACGCCTTATAATCCTTTTCATTTTTGTAAGCTCATCCATGAGATTTCCTTTAGTATGGAGTCTCCCTGCCGTATCAATGATAAGTATGTCAGTTCCCCTCGCTTCAGCTGCTTTTACAGCGTCAAAAGCAACCGAAGACGGGTCTCCGCCACTTTTCCCTTTTATAAAATCTGTTCCTACTCTTTTGGACCATACCTCAAGCTGTTCAGTTGCAGCAGCCCTGAAAGTGTCCGCTGCCGCAACCATTACCTTTCTACCATCTTGTTTGAGCATGTTGGCAAGTTTCCCTATAGTAGTTGTTTTTCCAACTCCATTTACTCCTGCGACCATTATCACAAACGGGCTCACATCAGCTTTAATCGGAGCGCCTTGTGCACTCCTTAAGATCTCTAGAATCTCTTCTTTAAGAGTATCTGTTATTGATTCTGCACTACTTAAAGACTGCTTGGATAATTTTGTTTCAATATTCTCTCTTAATTTCATGGTTGTATTAACTCCCAAATCGGACATTATAAGAGTCTCTTCAAAATCATCCCACAAGCTTTCGTCAATTTCCCTTTTTGATAGTATTTCGTCTAATCTACCAAGGAGTCCCGCCTGAGTTTTGGAAAGTCCACGGCGAAGCCTTGCAAATAATCCCTCCTTTGTTTCCTCAACTTCCTCTGTTGGCTCAATTAGCACTTCGGGTTCTTCTTCGATCTCTTCGGTTTTTATTTCTTCTTCCTCATAAATTTCTTGAGGGGGGGGGTCGGTTTCTAATAATTCTTCACTTAATTGAGTTGTTTGTGTCTGCAATTCGGGACCTTGTATATCAGGTACTTCCTCTATTGGCTCGTTTACAGCTTCTAGATCACCTGCAACATCAAGATCTTCTATAACCTCCTGTGTCTCGGCTGGAGGTTTAACATCATCCTCTATTTCAAGTTCTTGAGCCTGCTTTTGAGTTTTCCTCTCAAAGAAAAATGCTATAGTAAAGGAGATTACGGCTATTAAGACAAATATGACTGCTACAGCAACAAAGTCTGAATACGGACTCGGAATGCTGTTTAACATTGATAAAATTACTTCCATTATTTCTATATCCTCCTTCCTATCAATTGAGCACGGTTATATAAAGCAACTATTTAGACTAACTAGAATAACATATGACATAAAGAAAGTGCTTTAATGGTTTGTATAATTTGTGGTTAATATACTTTTTAGATGGTTCTTTTCAATATTCTTGGACACTGATATTAATACTTCTTTAGCGGATAGTAGAAATATGTGTGTTGTAAATAACGGAAATCACATGATGTTTTTTCCCCACTTGTAAAGCTTCAATCTTCTTAGATATAATACTTTAAATGTCACAAGGATTTGTTCATCTCCATCTTCATTCACAGTATTCACTTTTAGACGGAGCTATAAAATTTGAAGACCTCTTTCCACAAGCCAAAGAGTTTGGCATGGAGGCGGTAGCTCTTACGGATCATGGTAATCTTTTTGGTGCATATGATTTTTACAGAAAAGCTAAAGAGG
>SMWY01000028.1 GCA_004356555.1 Candidatus Dadabacteria bacterium | reverse complement strand
ATAATAACTACTGAATTGCAATGTTTATCGATATAATTAAGTATTCGGAGGATGCAAAATGCCAAAAATCTTGAACCTAAATACATTTCTTTTAATCCTGCTTATAGCAACATCATATATTTCAACTGGAGTTGTCGGGTGTGGTAGTAGTGGGGGCGGCGGTAATAATAAGACAACAATACGAGGCATTATTGAACAAGTTATAGGTGGAACGGGTGAAGTATCGGGTATAAGAGTCAGCATATTTGAAAACAATAAGCGACGAGTTTCCGACCGCACAAATCAATCAGGGGAATTTAGGCTTACCTATAAACCTGACAACGATGTCGCCGAAATTGAATTCGAGGGTTCGGATTTTACACTATCACGATTTATAAGCGTAACCCAGGGAAGCGACGTAACTTTAGATGAAATTATTGATACGATAACTCCGGAAATTATCTTTACAGAGTGGATAGTAGACCAAAGACGATTAACACTGTCCAGTTTTGATCAAGTAATTTTTAACGATACTGAAGCTACTTTCAGGATTGACGGCAAGAATAAAAACTGTATACGAGCCAAAGGAGAAAGCAGAGTTGAGATCACAGCTCTAAGCATATCACTTATAAACTGTTCCGAAGGAATTACGACATCGAGTTTTGCTCTGGTTGATCTTCAGGCTGATGAGGATATAAATGTTATTGCTAATAAAGATGGAATAAAATCTCAGGATAACTCTTCTGTAACGCTTTCCATGACAATTAACCCTGTCGCTAATAATATTTTTATAACATCCAATAAGGAAAACGGTATTAGAGCATCGGGTTCCTCAGTGGTTATTATAGATCCAGAGCTTAATTGCACAATTACGGGCGCAAAGGACGCTATCAGGCAGAGCGGAACATCAGTAGTTGATCCTGATGGGTGCACACTGGTTGGAAATTAATAAATAGGCCGTTGTAATTAAATTCCGGATTTTAACCGGAGGATATCAGTGGGCTTCTGCCCAGTTTTTTCCTATTCCGATATCTATTTTGATTGGGACAATTAGTTTCCAGGCACCTTCCATTTCCTCTTTAACCATTTTGGAAAGCTGTTCTATTTCATCTTTTTTCACTTCAAAGAGAAGCTCATCGTGTACCTGGAGTATCATACAGGACTCATAATCTGCCAACTTATCATTAATCCTGATCATCGCTATGTTTATTATATCAGCTGCAGAACCTTGAAGAGGTGTATTCATAGCAGTTCGTTCTCCAAATCCTCTAAGAACTCTGTTGTTGGACTGAAGCTCGGGAATTGGTCGTCTCCGCCCGAGTATGGTTTCGGCATATCCCTTGGACTGGGCATCCGAGATAGATCTTTCTATATAATCTTTTACCTTCCCGTAGCGCTTGAAATACTCATCAATATAGCTCTTTGAGATGGAAACAGATGTACCTAGCTGCTTAGCCAGCCCGAATGCGCTGATACCGTATATAATGCCAAAATTAATGTTTTTAGAAAGCCTTCTCATATCAGGCGTTACAAGGTCTTCTGTTACACCAAATATTTCTGAAGCGGTCCTGCTGTGTATATCGCTGTCGTTCAAGAATGCTTCTATCAGGCTGTCATCTCCCGAAAAATGAGCAAGCAATCTGAGCTCTATTTGAGAGTAATCCGCGGAAAGAAGAGCAAACCCTTCTTCAGGAATAAAGGCCTCCCTTATACGCCTTCCCCGAGCGGTCTTAATAGGAATATTCTGAAGGTTGGGATCACTAGAGCTAAGCCTCCCAGTTGAGGAACCAACGGGGTTAAACGAGGTGTGTATTCTCCCGGTATCAGGGTTAATAAGCTTGGGAAGAGCATCGACATAAGTAGATTTAAGTTTTGACAGTGTCCTGTGCTCAAGGACTTTTTCAGGAACCGTATGATATTTGCTCAGATCAGTTAGAACTTCTACATCGGTCGAAGGCTCCCCTTTCTTAGTAAGTTTTTTCTGAGGAAGATCAAGGGTCTCAAATAGAACCTCCCTTAACTGAAGTGGGGAGTTTAGATTAAATTCGTAGCCTACTTCTGTGAAAATTTCTTTTTCAATCTCCTTTAGTCCCCCTTCAAACTCCTTAGACAAATCTTTAAGTTTAGCCCCGTCAACTTTAACGCCGTTCATCTCTATTTTTGCCAAAACTCTAATAAACTTAAGCTCTATATCTCTAAACACATCGGTTAAATTGATCTCATCTAACTGAGGGGCTAGTATCCTACTTAACAGCATTGCCACATCCGCATCTTCAGAGGCGTAGTCCCTGGCTACATCAAGTTCTACCTCGTCAAAGCCGATCTTAGATTTGCCGGTACCGGTCACGTCTTTATAAGAAATCATCTGGTGCCCCAAATACAATCTTGAAAGCTCATCCAGACTGTAGCTGTTTCTGGATGAATCTATCATGTGGGCCGCGATCATTGTATCGAAGGTGATGCCGTTTAAGCTTAGACCGTACTTTTCAAGCACAATTATTTCATATTTGAGATTCTGCCCAATCTTGCTGATATCCTCGCTCTCAATAATTGGCTTTAATTTGTCTAGCACTAAGGATAGATCGAGCTGAGTTGATGAAGAATCGGTGAGCGCCCTATGCGCAACCGGGACATAATAAGATTCATGGGGAGCCGGGCAGAGTACTACACCCACAATTTCGGCAAGCATAGGACTTGGGGACGTGGTTTCCAAATCAATCGAAAGTTCCCCCATATCTTTAATTTTGGCAATGACTTTATTCAGGTCTTTTTCAGAAAGAACTAGATGATAGTTATCGTATGAAACTGAGCCTTCACCAATATTTACATGGCCAGAAATATCTTCATCACCCAGCTCCCGGAATAGGTTTTTAAATTCGAGTTCCTGAAATATCTCCCTAAGTTTATCGTTATCAAATCCATCATATTTAAATTTCTCAAGGCTTGTCTCAATATCGACATCGGTTTTAATTGTAACAAGCTCTTTACTAAGTATCGCGTCTTCCTTTTTTTCTTCTATTAAAGTTTTTTGTCTTTTTGAAACATCCTCTAGATTTTGAAAAAGCTCGTCCAATGAACCGAATTTAGAAATTAGGTTTATGGCTGTCTTCTCTCCTATCCCTTTAACACCCGGTATGTTATCGACCGCATCTCCTGCAAGTGCAAATACATCTATAACCCTCTCAGGGGAAACTCCGTATTTCCCCTTTACTTCCGCAATATCCGTAATTTTATTCTTCATAGTATCAAGGAGTGTAACTTTGTCTGAGACAAGCTGACAAAAATCTTTATCTCCTGTAACTAAAACAACCTTCGCATCTTCTTTCTCAACGTTTTTAGAGATCGTGCCCATCAGATCATCTGCCTCAAACCCCTCTAATTGCACTTGAGGAATATTAAATGCGTCTACCATTTCGAATATTTTAGAGAATTGGGGAACAAGGTCTTCGGGGGGTTCGCTCCTGTTGGCTTTATAAAGAGGGTATATATCGTCCCTAAAAGTAGAGCCTTTAGAGTCAAATACGATTCCTAAATGAGTGGGCTCGTAGTCCTTTAAAAACTTAAAGAGCATTGCAGTAAATCCGTAAACAGCATTTGTGGGAAACCCCTTAGAGTTACTAAGATGTCTTATGGCATAGTAGGCACGGAATATATAGGAACTTCCGTCGATCAGGTATAAAACCGGTTTTTCCATAACAGTACAGTTTAGGTTTTTAATGTATGGGTGTCAAAGTTATTATGGTTCATTGACTTATTTGATTAAAAAAAATATAATCGGTTTATTGGTGGTGAGGTGAATAAATGAAAACTCTGATTGTCGTATGGCTTTTAAGTGCCGTCAGTTTATTGATTGTAGGGCATATTATACCGGGGTTTGAGGTTCAAAGTTTTGGGTCTGCTTTAATAGCAGCAGTTGTTATAGGACTCATAAATGCTTCGATAGGACTGTTCTTAAAAATCATTACAATCCCGCTTTCAATTCTAACATTTGGCATATTCCTTCTGGTTATTAACGCGCTTATGCTGATGTTTGCATCTTCATTGCTCTCAGGATTTACTGTCACGGGGTTTTGGGCTGCTTTTTTCGGCGCAGTAGTGCTTGCGATTGTGAATATGGTTATCAGAAGCTTAATTGCAAGTGAATAAAAAACCTATTTATGAGGCTCAACAATAATTTTGATGGAGTCTCCACCTTCGTCGACCATACGGAACCCTTCTCCAGTCTCAGATAGTGGCAACCGGTGAGTTACCATATCACAAACATTAACCCTTTTTGACCTGATTAACTCAAGCGCTATAGCTAAATCAGAAGGAGATGCGGCATAGGAGCTTAACATTTTTACCCCTGACCACCAGAAATCGTTAAACGGAATCTCGACTTTGGTATCGGGACCTGACGGAGCAAAGAAAAGAATCGTTCCGCCCGGTTCGACAAGATCAAAAGCTTGCTCGATGGCAGACTTTGCACCTACACATACTACAACAAAATCGGTTAATCGCCCCTCATTAACTTCTTTAATATGAGAAGCAATATCGTGGTCTGCGTGAATTGCATAATCAGCACCGAAATTCTTGGCAGCGTTAAGCTTGTAATCGTTAAGATCAGTTGCGATTATTCGTCCCGCCCCCTGAGCCTTCGCGAGCTGAATATGTAGGAGCCCGGTCATTCCGCTTCCCATTACCAAAACGCTGTCGGTCATACGTAAACCGGCTAATCGCTGCCCTCTCACTACACAGCCAAGAGGCTCTACAAAGGAAGCCTCTTCATATGTGACTTCATCGGGAAGCTTGAGCACACCCCGGTCAACATTAATTGCAGGTATACGGATATATTCCGAAAAGCCGCCCGGATCAAAGTGGGTTGACCTTAGGGTCTGGCAAGAAGAGTGGTTTTGTCTTAAGCAGTGATAACAAGTGTTGCACGGCACATGATGAGTTGCAATAACCCGGTCTCCAACTTTGAAATTAGATACTTTATCACCTATTTCTACAATTTGACCCGCTATCTCATGGCCTAATACAAGGGGCGCCTTTGGAAGCCTATACCATTCCATAAGATCGCTGCCGCATATTCCACTTGCATACACACGTATCAAAATTTCTTCCGAACCTATCTTTGGAATTGGAATTTCTTCGAGCCGTACGTCGGCATTATTGTAGTACATTGCTACTTTCATAGTTATCACCCGCTGGAATATCTTAGAACTTTAACAAGGACCTCATCGAGGTCTCAGGCGTTTGCAGCTTTTTTGGATTCCTCCTCTTTTATAGCGAGGAAGACGTCATGGGCCTGTTTAGGATTATTATTCTCATGAACAATAGAGCGTATAGCTCTAATCACGGCAACCGGATGATCATTCTGCCAAATATTGCGACCCATATCCACACCTATTGCCCCCTGCTGGATGGCATTATATGTCATCTCTAGAACATCCATCTCGGTCTCCAGTTTGGGCCCCCCGGCTATTACTATTGGAGCCGGGCAGCTTGTGGTTACTTTCTCAAACTCATCACAGTAATATGTTTTTACAATATGAGTGCCAAGCTCTGCGCATATACGGCAGCAAAGCGACAGGTAACGTGCATCCCTTTTTTCGAGTTCTTTACCTACGGCAGTTATTCCAAGAACCGGGATTCCATACTCCTCGCCCTGGTTTACGAGCTCAGCGAGATTAAGAAGAGTCTGACTCTCATGTTTACTTCCTACGAAAACAGATATCCCCACTCCGGCTACATTTAACTTTATGGCATCTTTAAATGAAGTAGTAATCCCTTCATCTGAAAGATCAGCGCCTATAATGCTGGAACCCCCTGATACCCTTAGAACTACGTTTGTAGCCGACTCAGGGTCAACTGATGTACGAAGCACACCTCTGGTAAGCATTATAGTGTCCGCATACGGTAATAGCGGTTCAATAGTTTTACGTGGTTCCTCAAGCCTGTGTGTTGGACCCAGGAAATATCCGTGGTCAAACGCGAGCATAACGGTTCTGCCCGTCTCAGGGTTAATGATTCTAGACATTCTATTTTTCATACCCCAGTCCATATTCATAACACCTCTCTATTGTTAGGATTAATTCAGTCAAAATTTATAGTAATCAGTGGTAAAAGTCAATGCAGATGGAAGTCCTTATCTGACGGACTCATATGCCGCTCTAAATGCTTTAAGTGCGGTATTGACGTGTTCTTGGGTATGTTGAGCCATTAATGTTGCCCTTATTCTGCACATACCGTACGGTACCGAAGGAGGCCTTACTGCCGGCGTAAAAACCCCGTTGTCCCTAAGCATCTTGGCAAAATTAAGAGCGGGTTCCGCATCGCCAATCAATATAGGAATTATGGCGGAATGTGAAGGAAGTACCTTAAGTCCCGTGTCTTCGATACCCGTTTTAAATTGCTCGACCATTTTCCAGAGGTGCTCTCTTCGCTCGGGTTCATTTTCAATAATATCAATCGCTGTAATCGACGCTGCCAGAGACGCCGGGGGTAAAGAGGTATCGAATATATAGCTCCTAACGCGGTTCCTGATAAAATCAATTAATTCCTGACTCCCCGCAATATATCCCCCAAGAGAGCCGACCGCCTTTGAAAGAGTCCCCATTACAACAGGCACACGGTCTTCAACACCGAAGTGCTCCGTAGCACCGCTACCCCTTTTCCCTAGTACTCCTGTTGCGTGCGCTTCATCGATCATCAGCATGCAGCCATACTGTTCTGAAATCTCAACCAACTCCGGCAATGGGACAAGATCCCCATCCATGCTAAATACTGTATCGGTAACTATAAGCTTCTTACATGTTTTATTCTTATCGGAGTCCAGAAGTGCTTGAAGATTATTAAGGTCAAGATGCTTATAAACTTTTACATCAGCACGGGAGAGCCTTGCACCGTCAATAATGGATGCGTGGTTAAGCTCATCACTGTATATTATGTCGTCACTTCCGACAAGGGCTGAAATTGTTCCTACATTTGCCAGATAACCAGAGCTAAACAGGATGGAAGCCTCAGTGTTCTTAAACTGCGCTATCTTTTCCTCGAGCATTCTATGTAGATCAGAGCTTCCGCTTACAAGACGCGACCCGCCTGAGCCTGTGCCGTACTTTTCCAACGCCAGCTTTGCAGATTCAACGACTTTCGGGTCGACACTTAAACCCAGGTAACTGTTTGATCCGAGAAGGATGTAGCTTTTCCCACTGATCGTGACTTCAGGAGACTGCCCCGTTTCCAATTCTGTCAACAACCGGAATAACTTTTTATCGTGAATCAGCTCTAACTCTTCTCTTATCCATTTTAGTGGGTCTTGCATGATTTTATATGCCGATAACCGATTTAATTAAGAATCTTCTGTTGCCTTTTTAATCGAATTATAAGTAACGTGGAGGAGTTTTTTTAAGT
>SMWY01000027.1 GCA_004356555.1 Candidatus Dadabacteria bacterium | reverse complement strand
AATCACAGCCATTTATCTTGCGTTGTTATTCCAATTTAATAATGCGGTCAAACCGTTTCTGGTGTTAGCCGCTGTGCCTTATGGAATTGTCGGGTCCCTCCTGGCACTGGTAATCATGGGTGAGCCTTTTAGCTTTATGGCATTTTTAGGAATGATAGCACTTGTAGGAATTATTGTGAGCCACGTAATTGTACTCTTTGATTACATAGAAAAGATGCGCAAAAAAGGCGAGCCCTTTAAAGATTCTCTCCTTGACGCGGGAGTACAGCGTTTAAGGCCTATTCTTATAACTGTTGGTGCCACTATATTTGCGCTGTTCCCTCTAGCCATACACGGAGGTCCATTATGGCAACCACTATGCTACGCACAGATTGGCGGTCTCGCTCTGGCAACTGCAATTGAACTTGTGCTCGTACCGGTGTTTTATGCAATCTTTGTCCTTGACCTTAAGATTGTGAAGTGGGAAGGAAGCCTAGAGAAATAGCCCAATTGTAATCTTTGTCCGATTATAACAAAAACTAAAAAATATAAGTTAGTTAAGTGTTGCGAACTAAGCACTTTTCGTATGTATCTATTTAAAATATCCAACAACTTTATTGAAACGTGTTACATAATC
The DNA here is from genome assembly GCA_004356555.1 of Candidatus Dadabacteria bacterium. GTDB lineage: Bacteria > Desulfobacterota_D > UBA1144 > Nemesobacterales > UBA2774 > CR02bin9. The sequence goes on along the minus strand of SMWY01000027.1, from coordinate 7,167 downwards.
TCATGATGAAGGGGGATGAGAAATTTTAGAACGTTATTTCAAAAGTCCTATAAAAGGCCTATCTACATTTCTCAAAATTGGGACTTTTTTAAGACTTTACAATTCAGTTCATTTCTGATAAAAAACAGTGGTATTGGCCATAAAAAAGCGGAGGTGCGGTTATGAATAATTCAATTAATAGAGTCCTTAGTATAATACTTGCAGCAGCCTTTTTAGGGTCATTATTTTTTACAGGTGCCATTGGAGCTGAAAGTGAGGATGAGAAGTACACTACATTCGGGAGGTATAAGCTACTGAAGGATAAGCGATTCGAGCCATCAGGTATAGCGCGAATACCAGATACCGATGATTATATAGTTATTGACGACAAGGGTCCCTATCTCTCTATTTTTGAGCTTCAGAACAATAAGCTGCATCAGATATCCAAGCCCGTAATAGAGACTGAAAAAGTAAAAGTAAAAAAACTTGAAGGGATTACAGCATCACTCAAGGAGCCCGGAATTTTTTACGCTATCACAGCATTTGTCGGTGATAATGAATTTAGAAAACTAGTCCGTTTCAACCTAAAAAGAAATAAAGATGAGAAGAATGAAGAACCTTATGTAATAGAGAATATAAAGGAGCTTGAAATCTACGATCCTCATGAGGCAATAATCTATAAGAAGGAACCTATTCCGTGGTTGAAAGTCGAAGGGCTTGCCCTGACACCTGACGAAAAGCATTTATTAGTTGGAGTAAGGGCAATCGGGAAAAACGAAAAACTCAACAATAAGAAGAAATATAAGGTATATATCGAATTATATAGAGTAATTATTCTGAAATACGATGTCGATAATTTAAATAAACCTCCCGAAATACTTGTCAATGTCGACTTAAAAGATGCTGAAAACTTACAAAAGATATTAGGCATGCCCGAAGGTGAAGGTATCTCTTCTCTGGAATACGACCCTGATTCGGGCAAGTACATAGTCCTCACGAGCTATGAAGACAAAGATGGCAAATCGAAAGAACATGTCAGCGGACACCTCTGGCTGGTACCGGAGGATTTTGAAGGACTGAACGATGCTGCAAATTGGGAGCAGTATAAAAAAATGCCATCATTTTCACATAAGCCCGAGGGAGTAAGCCTTACCTCAAAACCGGGCAAGGCTATTATAGTTTTCGACGATGACAATGATAGAAAATGTATAAATAAGTGCAAAGGAAAATTTCCTTACAAACCTAATGAGGGCGTCTTTAAGATAGTGGATATCAACTCAGGCGACTAGCCCTATAATACCTTCTGTCATATTTTTCGTGTATTTCTGAGCAGCGTACTTGTCAGTTTGCAAGGTATCGGAAGCCTAATAAAGTAAATACGCGTAAGCGGTTACCCTCAGCCAAGCTCCTCTTTTATGCTCTTGACTATGCCTTCGACCATTTTCTTTCCATCGCCGAAGAGCATAAGAGTGTTGTCGGCGGCGAACAGCGGATTAGGGATACCTGCGAACCCGGGGCTTAGGCTACGTTTGATTATCACTACTATCTTTGAGTAATCCACGTCCAGAATAGGCATACCCGCTATAGGACTATCGGGGTCTGTCCTGGCAACGGGATTAACAACGTCGTTAGCACCAATAACAATTGTAACATCAACCTGTTTAAAACTCGGGTTGATCTCATCCATGTCCTTAAGTCTTTCGTAGGGAATATCGGCCTCCGCCAAAAGCACATTCATGTGTCCGGGCATACGCCCCGCAACCGGATGAACTCCAAACTCCACTGTTGTGCCATGTCCTTCAAGTAAATCAAACAGCTCCCTTACAGCATGTTGAGCTTGGGCTACTGCCATTCCGTATCCAGGCACTATACAAACTCTTTTTGCTCCTTCGAGCAGCATTGCAACCTCTTCAGGTGAAGTTGACTTAACTTTTCCGCCGTATACCTCATCAGCCGGAGGTCCCCCTTCTGTAACTGTAAACGTTCCAAAGAGCACATTTACCAGCGATCGGTTCATCGCTTTACACATGACAATAGTGAGTATTATTCCGGAAGCCCCTACCAACGTTCCCGCTACAATCAATACACTGTTAACAAGTATGAACCCTGCTGCTGCTGCTGCAAGTCCCGAGAAAGAATTAAGGAGAGCTACTACAACCGGCATATCAGCCCCCCCAATTGGAATTACGAATAGTATTCCGAGCACAGAAGCAACTATTACCATCAGCCAATAAGGAATTGAGGAATCAGGGTATATAACCATCATATAGCCAAAAATTAAAATTGCTATTACTAGAACTACCTTTACAATTTGATCGCCTGGATAGCGTACGGACCCGTCATTAGTTAGTCCTTGAAGTTTCCCAAATGCTACCAAGCTGCCCCAGAAAGTGATAGCCCCAATAAGACCCGATGCGAATGTTGAAATAGAAAACTGGGCATTAATAGCTATAGAACCTAAAGTCCCTTTAAGAACCGCTACTTCTAATAATGCTGCTCCCGCAACGAGAACAGAGGCAAAACCTCCAAAACCGTTAAATAATGCAACCAGCTGCGGCATATCAGTCATTTTAATCCTGACAGCCAAAACAGCTCCAATACCACCTCCTACAACTATTCCTGCGAGGATTATTCCATAACCAACAATGCTTTGGTCAAGCAACGTGATGACAATAGCTAATAACATCCCAAGAGCGCCTAAACGATTGCCTCTTACAGCAGTCCTTGGATGAGTTAAGCCTTTAAGACCAAAAATAAATAAACTAGCTGCTATAAGATAAGCAATATTTACAAGTCCGGGAGACATTCCTTAGTCCTTCCTCTTAAACATTTCTAACATTCTATTTGTTACCATGAAACCGCCTACAACGTTAATAGTCGCAAGCACAATAGCGATAAAACCAAGCCCAGCGGTAAGCCAGGTGTATTGAGCACCTGCTGATAAGATAGCACCAATCAAAATAATTCCGGAAATAGCGTTTGAACCCGACATTAAAGGCGTATGCAGTGTAGGGGGGACCTTAGCAATAACTTCAAAGCCTATAAAAGCCGCTAAAACAAATATTGTAAAAACCATTGCAAAGCTATCCATGTCATTTCACCTCACTATATATTATCTCTAAAGGCTCAAACTTTCCTTCACCCGCTCGTTTACAACTTTCCCGTCGTCTGTAACGAGAGATTCTTTCAGTATTTCATCTTCTAAATCTATGTTTAACTCTTCATCTTTGACCATCAACAGAAGAAGATTTGCAATATTTTTGGCATACATTTGACTTGCGTGATAAGGAACACTTGAAGGCACATTTACAGGACCAATTATCTTTACTCCATTTTTATCAACCGTTTCCCCAGCTTTTGTAATTTCACAGTTTCCACCGCTTTCAGCAGCTAGGTCAACTATTACAGAGCCCGGCTTCATACCCTCAACCATTTCTTCTGTAATTAAAATAGGAGCTTTCTTGCCCGGAACAGCAGCAGTTGAAATCACCGCGTCACTTTCTGCAACCACTTTTGCCATCAACTCACGCTGTTTCTTATAGAACTCTTCGTCCATAGCCTTGGCGTAACCACCTTTATCTTCAGCCTCTCCCGTATCGAGTTCAAGCTCAACAAACCTGGCGCCCAAACTCTGAACTTGCTCTTTAACAGCAGGTCGTATGTCGTATGCAGAGACAATAGCCCCAAGACGATTACAAGTGGCGATTGCCTGAAGCCCCGCAACGCCCGCCCCAATTACTAAGACTCGTGCCGGAGTAATAGTACCGGCTGCAGTCATCATCATAGGGAACAATCTGGGGAGTGAATCAGCAGCAATTAAAGCTGCTTTATAGCCTGCTATATTAGCCTGTGAAGAAAGAACATCCATAGCCTGTGCTCGTGTAATCCTGGGAACAAGTTCAAGTGCAAAAGCTTTTACTTTACTAGAAGCAAGGGATTTTACAGCATCAGCGTTTGATAAAGCATCTATCAAACCAATAACAATCTTCCCTTTTTTAAGAGCTTTAAGGTCTTCTGAATCAGACTCCGGGTTGGTACCCACTGCCCTAATTTGTAAAATGACATCAGCTTTGGAAAATACTTCACTACGGTCTAAGATCACCGCTCCCTGATCCTCATAGAGTTTATCAGGGAAACCTGCCTCAAGCCCCGCGCCAGATTCTACATGAACCACTAATCCAGCTTTTTGAAGAGAAGCGGCAGTACCTGGAACTATTGCGACTCGCCTCTCACCAGGAAATGTTTCTTTTGGGATTCCAACTATCATGACTCTACTCTTATTCCCTATAATTTGTCTTTAACAAAAACATATGCTTAACAAAAATTTAGAGAGCAAATTTATACCTGTAAATCTAAAAAAACACAAGACTTGACCAATAATAGTGAATTTATTTTTTTAACTATCTGCCTTGCTAAATTTAAGAAAAATTAATATTGGAAAGATCATCCAGATTAAAAATTATTGGAGATTTAATGTTATGACAACTCCAAGGGAAAGAGTCTACTCATCTAGATTACTCTTATTACTCTTATTCTTTTCGCCTCTGGGTGAATACAGTCCAAGAGTGAGTATGCTTATCAAATTATCAACTAAATCAGATACCCGGGGAGGTTCTTCGTCTTTAATATCTACAAATTCTGCATCTTTTAGGACACTTTGTATTATTTCCTTTGCATCCTCATAATACTCCTCAGGCACCATTACAGTCTTAGCATTAAAGTAATTTATATAGGTACCTGAATACAAAGAGCCAAAATTATCATTCTGGACATAAAACGGCACCTCATCCGCCTCGAGAATGCTCTTTATAAATACAAGTTCCGACTCATCAGAAGGTATGTATAGTTTTTTCATCTCTCAATTTACCCAACTCTAAATATCTTTAATCTAATATGATAGATTAGTATTAATCATTGACATTATACTGTATATTACAATTAGGTGGTATGTTATTTAGCAAGGATGGTCGTTGTTATGTTCATATAATCCTTATGTTCATACAATCCTAAGGAGGGATAGGATGTCTAGAGAAAAGCTACTCAGATTTTCCAGTACAAATTTACTACAAATAATAGTTACGTTGATATTAATAGGATCAATATCCTTTTGGAGCATGGGAGGTTGCAGCAAAAAGGGTGGTGGTGACGGTTTCCCGCAGCCTAGGGAGATAAATTCCCGAAACGGTGTGCTCAGAACTATATTAGAAACCCTTCTCGCGACGAATTTCCTTGAGAATTCTGCAACCGGGGAAATAGACGAAGTTAATACACCTACATATAACGGAAATCTGGTAGGCCCCACATTTCGCATTAATCCGGGCGACTCAATACAATTTGATATAATCAACAGCTTCCCACCAAACCCCGAAAACCAAAGACTGGGAGCTTTTCCCAAAAACCCTTTTACAACCAATTATCACTCACACGGCTTGACCGTATCCCCTGACGGAATATCAGATAACGTATTCCGCCGTATGACGCCTTCGGAAACACCTTACCCGGTTCAAATTGACGTTGGCTCCGATCACCAGAGCGGAACATTCTGGTACCACCCCCACAAGCACGGCTCGGTCAGCTTTTCGTTCTTCGGCGGGATGTCGGGGTTTATAATAATTGAAGGAGGGCCCGGGGATTTAAATGAAGTTCCTGAAATCGCCGCTGCACGAGAGGTTCTTATGCTTTTTTCGGTAATCAGAACAGATGAAAATGGAAATGTGCCTTTTGTTAATCAAGAAGCTGACCAATTTTCTTCAGATGGGGGTGCAACAAACGGTCTCTGGTCTACTTTTATAAACAGTAATTTTTATTTTGTAACAAACGGAGTGACAAACCCGATTCTTAAAATGCGCCCTGGCGAGGTTCAGCGCTGGAGGCTTTTAGATGCAGCATCCGGAGAAACGCTTCCAATTGCTCTTGAAGGTCACAGTCTTCATGTCTTAGCCAATGACGGAATTAATGTTCCTGAAATGATTACTCTGCCCGTGAACGAACCTTATGTAATGGGTGCGGGAAACAGGGTAGACCTACTTATAAAGGCTGGAGAACCTGGTACTTATAAACTCCAGATACTTGACCCAACGGGTTCCTACTCAATTACACCTCAGGGTATAGCCCCTGGCGCAAGGAGAGCTCGTATAGGACTTGATTTCCCGGCACCAACTTATCCCGTGACACTAGTAACTGTAGTGGTTGAAGGAAATGAGATGAATATGGACCTTCCTGACGGACCGCTGCCAGAGACTTCGGGAATACCTACAAGAGAGGAGATGGTAACCACGCCACCGGATGAAGTACGAAATATAGCTTTTGAGATATGCGGTAAACGCGCACGTATGGCAATGCCTGAAAACCGTCTGCCTTCCTGCGGATGGTATTTTGATTTATATGACGCCGATTACTGGGGAGGCATAGAATTCACCAGCCTACTTATGGCAAGGGACGATGATGATGAGGGAATTCCCAATCCTGTTGTCGACCCGGAAATGCCACGAATAGACTACGAAAAAGAAGGGCTTTTCAAAGGCGATGAAGATCTTTTCGATAACATGTTTGCAGGCAACTTTGAAGAATGGACTATAATCAACCGCACATTCTCAGATCACCCGTTTCATATTCATGTAAATCCGTTTCTAATAACTCACATAAATGGGGAGGCTCTCCCGGTACCTGAATGGCGAGATACAATTTTAATTCCCGCTGCTACGGGAAGCATGAACATCAATGAGGCCGATTTCGGCACTGTTACTTTTAGGACATTCTTTGATCCTGTAGTACCCGGAAGCTTCGTTTTTCACTGTCACATTCTTACACATGAAGACGTAGGGATGATGCAGAAGCTAACAGTTTTCCCTTAAATAAGGTCATTTTTTGATATAATCAAATCAGGAATATGATTTGACCTGTATTGTTGGGTCTACTCTAATGCTATAAATACAGCAAAGATATATCTAGAACAACTAATGGAAAGCAGATTCAATCATTTTAATTCCCCCCCTTAAATAAAATATTTTACAATTTTAGCTATATTGGGCATCTAAAAATGATATAATAGTAGTTAGATGATAATCCTAAGTGAGGGAGAAAAGCCATGCAGGCAATCGAATCCATCATCAGTGAACATTACTGCTTTAAAGGACTAGATCAAAATTATCTGGACATGATAGTTGAAAAGGCTTCTAACGTAAGTTT
>SMWY01000026.1 GCA_004356555.1 Candidatus Dadabacteria bacterium | reverse complement strand
TGGTGGCTGGACTTTTATCAAAACGGGAAAAGGGTGCGAGAATCGGTAACGATACCCGGCAAAGAACCAAAAGATGTTACAAAGACCGAAGCGTTAAAGGCTTTGGCAATCAGAAAAGCTGAAATAGCTACGGGTAAATTTGATATTGTACAAACTAGAAAGCAGTATCCATTTGATAGGGTTATAAAGTCTTTTTTAGAAAACTACTCGACGCACAAGAAGTCGGAGGGGCGTGATGTAGAGTCTTCAAAACCGTTACTCAAGTTTTTTAAGGGCAAAAAGCTTTCATTCATTAATAGCTGGCAGGTTGATAAATATAAGTCCCACAGACTTAAAACTATAAGCATTTATGGAAGGCCAATATCAAAAGCAACTATTAATAGAGAACTGGCCTTTTTAAAAACCATGCTTAATTATTCTGTTAGAAGGGGCTGGTTAAGTGAAAACCCCTTAAAGGGATATTCGCTATACAAAGAAAAACCAAGCAAGATGCGTATTTTAAGCCAGGAAGAGTTTCGGGCGTTTTACAAGGAAGCATCCGAGCTATTAAAGCCGATACTTCTTGCAGCGTATTATACTGGCATGAGAAGGAATGAAGTGCTTAACCTCAAGTGGGAAAACGTATACTTGGACAAAGGGTACATACTGGTTGAGGAAACCAAGAATGATGAGTCAAGAGTTATACCTATAAACAAACAATTGCTTAAGACTTTAAATTCGTTAAAATTAATACCTAGTGATGGGTTTGTTTTTACAAACAAGGGTAAACCAATAAAGGATATTAGAACTGCTTTCGATGGAGCTTTAAAAAGGTCGGGCATAAAAAAATTCACATTTCATGACCTACGGCATACATTCGCGAGCAATCTGGTTATGAATGGTTTTGACCTTGTAACGGTAAAAGAATTAATGGGACATTCTTCTATTCAAATGACAATGAGATATTCACATCCAACACCGGAGCATAAAAAGTTAGCAGTTGAAAGTTTAGATGCGGGTTTTACCGGGCAAGAAATGGTCAAAAAAGAGGGTTTGATAAATTCTGGGTATAGCTCAAATGCCAATAAACATTGAGGAGCCGAAGTGGCGGAATTTGGTAGACGCGCTGGACTCAGAATCCAGTGGGCACTGCGCTCGTGGGGGTTCAAATCCCCCCTTCGGCACCAAAGGTAAACTGGGTTCGTCAGTGTTAGTTAAATATAGGGGTATTTAATATTGGGGGTGTTATATGACAAATTTAAAACCAAAATTTATAACTGCCGGTTCAAATAAGAAAAAACGCGGTTTCGGCAGCACTGTCGGCTATTTTCTGACTTTGATTTTAGTATTTGTAGTCGGAGTCTATGTCGGAATGAAAATTGATGATACTAAATTCGGTAATGAGCGATTAGCAGAAAATTCTAATGATACTTCTCCGGTGGGCGAAAATACAGTTAATAATGATCCAGAACTTGTAGGAGAAGTGGCTATATATAGAGAATCGGATAGTGAAATTGATAATATCTCATCTGATTCTGCTACTATCAAAGAGAACGACATAATCGAAACTCAGACAGCTGTCACATATTCTGATCAATCTCCACTTGAAGAAAACGAAAACCCTTTAGATGTTCAGCAAATTCAAGATAATGGCAACTCCGAGTCATACGGAACCAAAGTTGCTCTTAAGAACAAAGTATCTGATATAGCAGAAACAGAGTCTCAGGGAAGTGGGTTAGCTGAGGTTGATATATATAGGCTCCAGGTTGCAGCGTTTGAAAATCTCGATGATGCCAAAGAAGCAGTTAAAGAACTGCAGTTAAAAGGTTATGACGCTTATATTATTACGAGTACTAATTCAAGAGGAGAAATTTGGAACCTCATTAAAGTTGGTAAGTTTAAAACAGCCCAAGAGGCATGGAATTTTTCAACACTGTATCAAAGCAAAGAGGGCAGGGGAGTGTTTGTTGAAAGTTTAAACAGGAGTAGGGTCTATAATGAGTTTTTGGAAGAGGGTAATGCTGAAGAATAGAGTTCTAAAGTGATGATACCGTGAATATTTGTTAGCTTTTGCGTAGAAGTTCTACGTAACCTACTGCAATGACTATATAAATAAACCTTCAGAACTTTTTTTGCAGATGCGAAGAAAGTTCTTGACATTAAGTTCCGAAAGTCGTATAGTTCTATAGTTGTAGCAGCTCATATCCAGGTTATTTACCGGGGCAGAGTTAAATATACTAATACATATAGAATTTGTTTGATTAAAGGTGAGATTATGAAATCAGCAAAGTTTGGAGAGGTTGAGCAGGTCCAAACAGAGATTCGAGGACTTGACGAATTTAATCAGGTAGAAGAACAGACATTCCCGTCTATTTCAATCAGAGATAATGCGATAACTGAAGATGAACCTGAATTTAGCTTTGAGATTGAAGAAAGACCGGTTGTTGAGGATCAGGAAGAGGATAAATGGACTCCTGACGAGCAGTTCAGACTTCTCTATGTATATTTCAAAGATATGGCAGTTGAATCTCTTTTGACGGCTAAAGAAGAAGTTGAGGTTTCAGCTCAGATTAAAAAATGTGAAGCCAAAGCGATAGAGTTAACTATTAACGTAGACAAGCTGCAAAAGAAAAGAGATAGCCTACTTAAAAGACAAACCAAGACCGGCAGCCGTCTCAGCGAAAAAGTTCTGACAAAGAGAATTGAGAGTCTGAGTGCGTTTGTGAGAGTGTTTGCGCAACGTGCATGTTATATGAAAGAGAGGTTTGTAACAGCTAACCTAAGACTCGTTGTCAGCATATCAAAAAGATATATGGGAAGAGGATTGCCACTGACCGATTTAATTCAAGAAGGTAATGTTGGTTTAATGCGGGCAGTGGAAAGATTTGATCATACAAAAGGTTATAAATTCTCTACCTATGCATCATGGTGGATACATCAGGCAATTTCAAGAGCGCTATTAGACCAAACTAGAACCATAAGAGTCCCGGTTTATGTGTTGGAGCAAGCAAGTAAGGTATATAGAATTAGCTCTATGCTCCATAAGGAAATGGAAAGAAAACCACTTCCTGAAGAAGTTGCTGAAATTGCTGGGATCTCAGTAGAGGGTGTAAAAAGAATCCTTGAATCAACTAATGACGCAGCTCGTTTAGATTCTCCAATTATGGATGGAGAGAAAACTACTCTCTTAGACTTTATATCTGATGAAAAGTCACCTGCGCCCGATTCCGTAATGGCAACCACAGCACTGACACAGGAGATAAGAGACGCTTTAAGTGTCCTTACTCCTAGGGAAGAAGAAATAATAAGGCTTAGGTTCGGAATAGACCAGGACGGTACCTACACACTAGATGAAATTGGCAGAAGGTTTGATCTGACCAGGGAACGCATCAGACAGATTGAAAAAAGGGCACTTGAAAAGCTCTCTGAAGCTGATACAGGCGATGTTCTAAGAAGTTTTCTTGCAGTATAGGGGATTAATTTCTAATTTTAGCTTGTAAGAGCCAAAATCATCTCTACTTCTTTATTCAAAATCGTACTTGATTACTAGAGTTCTATCCTAAGGTGCATTGTCATTGCTCTACAAATAGTGTAATTTCACTTTAGAAAATGAAGGTACACTCTCCCGTTATAATTATTGGAATGAGCCGTTCAGGCACCAGTATGATTGCCAGAATGCTGGATGATCTGGGGCTATTTGTTGGTAAAAAGTTGACCCCAAATCATGAAGCCGTATTTTTCCGTGAAATAAACGATTGGTTATTGACTCAATGCAGTGGTGGGTTAGAGGATCCGGGCACAATTAAATACCTGCTTCAGGATAATGAAGCCAGGGGTCTATTTGAGGAATTCGTTAGGTTCACGATGAAAACACCTCACTCGATTTCGTTTCTGGGCTTAGGTAAATATTTGAGCTGCCGAACACCTGAACGACTTGATGTCCCTTGGGGTTGGAAAGACCCTCGAAATACATTTACCTTACCTATCTGGTTAGATATATTTCCTGACGCCAAAGTGATTCATATATACCGTCACCCTCTTGACATTGTGAGTAGTTTAATGACTCGAAGAAAAAGAGGACTTTCTAGATTAAAAGAGAGGCATAGCAGTTTTAGACCTATTTACTGGTACTATTTAATGCACAAGTTTATTCTAAAGAACAGGGTTTTTGTAGATATAAGGGGCGGCTCACTGGAAGAAGGATTTACTTTATGGGAAGAGTATTTAAAAGAGGCCCGCTCGCATGTAGAACGCCTAGGGGACCGTGCCATAGAAATAAAATATGAGGATTTTCTGGAGCGGCCAAGCGAATTATTGAAATTATTATCAGAATTTTGTGAACTCAAGGCTCAAGACAATGAAATTGAAAATGTTTCAGAGCAGGCGAATAAAAGCCGGGCTTACGCATACCTAAACGATCCTCGGTTAAAAGCTTATTCCATAGAGATTGCTGATCGCTTAGATGCTTATGGATATTAATAACGAGTCTTAAACGGATTTAAATACCAATTCTTTGACTTCATTTGATTCAATAGATAGATCAACTTTAATATCTTGAGAAAATTCCCTAATCCATGAAATCATCGTCTTGTATATCTGGACCCTCTGAAATTTCAGGTATTTATACTTCCCGTCTGTTGAAGGGAAAATTTCTCCAAGTATAGTGGGACTTTCAGGAAACCTCTTTTTTATCACTTCGAATAGCACTTTGTTGTGCTTTGGTGTTCCGAGAGCAATATAGTCGATTTTTTGCGTATCAAGTGTGGTAAGTAGCTCCTCTACTATCAATCTGTATTGATCTTCCCATCCCGGGATCCTTATGATTGGATCTAACCTTACGCCTACTGTATAGCCGGCTTCCTGGCATCTTTTTGCAGCGGAGAGTCTTTCATTAAATGAAGGCGTTTTATGCTCAATTGTCTCAGCGATCTTTTGAGGACTGAAAGTCCAGGAAGGGATGATATTTCGCGGAGGATTTTTAATAGATATTAGGTTCTCGACATTTGTACTCTTTGTTCTAAACTCGATCGTTCCATTTTCATGCCTTGAGAAGAGCTCTGCAATATCAAGAGAGAATTCAGTAAGATCATCAAATGCCAAAGCGTCACAAACTTCCCCAACGTGAAAGTAGGGGTTATCAAAACTCATTAGTATTTCTTCAATTTTTTCCAATACCTCGTCACGGTTTACGAATACCACCGGTACTTTGGTTTGGAAATAATATTGAAGGTAACAATACTCGCAGTCGTATTTACAATCTATCTCGTGAAATAAATAGAATTGTCCATGGTCCATCCTGCCAATACTCTTAACTAGCTCTCCCTTCTTGTTGGCAAGTGCAAGCGAATTTTTATCCTCATCCGCCCTTTGGGTAAATGGTTTGTCCTCTCCTATTTTCTTATAGTCTTCGACGTATATAATAGGAGTTCTATCTATTTTTGATAAAATTTTCTTTGTAAATGGGTGGTTAGAGACGCTCTCTTCAACATAAATCTTTTCAGGAATTTGGATCAATAGTAAATTTACCTTGAGCTGCCAATATTTTTTCTGAATACCAAGACCTAGGGGCTTTACTTCCTCAATAGTTGACCGAGTTTCATAGCAAGCCCAATATCTCCAGACATCTTTATCTTGCCCGTCAACAGTGCACTTTCCGGGCGGAGTTTCCCGGTAAATACATCAACAAAGTGTACATCACTGGATTTGAAAGTGCATTGAGCATCTTCTTCTGTTTGTCTTACACCTAGTGTTTCTTCTCTGAGGTCCACTATCCAGGTGCCGCCGTCAGGGCCGTTTAATTCAAATTTATACACTGCCCTTAGTTGAGAGAACTCGTCTGATCTTTCTTTTATTTTCCTCTCTACTTTTTCAAATATTTCTCTTGTAGTTGTCATTGAACGTTGCCCCCTTAATATTGAGAAAGCATTGTACCATTTATCTGTTCTTTTATGCAAGATTAAATTTAAATAATTGACGCTACCCAATTAAGTATTTACAATTCCTATGTATTTTATCAAAGGGGAATTGTAAAAATGAGTATAAGTTATCCAAAAAGTCACGATGTGATTGTGATTGGGGCCGGGCATGCCGGATGTGAAGCTGCTCTGGCAGCAGCAAGGATGGGGTGCCGTACACTAGTGCTAACGGCTAATATCGATACAATAGGTTTAATGTCGTGCAACCCGTCAATAGGCGGCGTTGGTAAGGGGCACCTTGTAAAAGAGATAGATGCACTCGGCGGAGAAATGGGAAAAGCTGCCGATCATGCCGCAATTCAGTTCAGAAGGCTTAACACAAGAAAGGGTGCTGCTGTACAGGCTACAAGGATTCAAGCTGATCGTCAGTTATATAGAGCTTATATGAAAAAGGCTCTTGAGTCCGAAAAAAATATTGATATCAAACAAAGAATGGTAGAGGGATTTCTTATAGAAGGAGACCGTATTGCTGGAGTAAAGACCAACTTGGGAGAGCATTTCTTTGCAGATGCTGTCGTAGTTACTCCGGGAACTTTTCCTAATGGACTAATCCATATTGGAGCCACTAAAATTTCTTCAGGGCGTGCCGGAGAAGCAGCGGCCACTGGTATTTCAGAATCATTTGGGAGCATTGGTTTTAAAATTGGTAGACTCAAAACGGGTACACCGCCCCGCTTTGACGGCAGAACGATCAAATGGGATATGCTTGAACCACAGCCCGGGGATGAAAATCCTAAACCATTTTCATTTTCAAATCATGCTATCAATAGAGAGCAACTACCCTGCTACATTACATATACGAATAAGAAAACTCATGAGGTAATAAAGAATAACCTTCATAAATCTCCTCTTTATTCAGGAGAGATTAAGGGAGTTGGTCCTAGGTACTGCCCTTCAATTGAGGATAAGATTGTAAAATTCCCCGATAAAGACAGACACCAGGTCTTTCTAGAACCCGAGGGCTTAAATACATATGAAATATACCCAAATGGAATATCAACCAGTCTTCCACTTGAGGTTCAATATGAGTTAGTAAAGACAATAGACGGACTAGATGAAGTTGAGATTATGAGACCAGGATACGCGATTGAGTACGATTACGTAGATCCTATGCAGTTAAAATCAACTCTTGAGACCAAATTGATAGATAACCTATATTTCGCAGGACAGATTAACGGTACTACAGGTTATGAAGAAGCCGGGAGTCAGGGGTTAGTCGCGGGTATAAATGCTGCACTTCGTGTAAAGGGAGAGGACCCCTTTATTCTAGACCGTTCCGAGGCTTATATTGGTATTATGGTTGATGATCTTGTTACTAAAGGGGTAGACGAGCCCTACAGAATGTTTACTTCTCGAGCTGAGTATCGTCTTATTCTGAGAGAAGATAACGCCGATATGAGGCTTGGAGAATTAGGTTATAAGATCGGGTTATTGAAAGAAGAAGATTACTTGAGATTCGCAAAAAGAAAAAAAGCAGTAGCGGAAGAACTCTTTAGATTGGAAAATATTAAGGTTGTTCCTAATGCCAAAGTTAATGAGATCCTTATAAGACTTGGCGCTTCTCCTCTTAAAAAACCGCATAGTCTAAAAGAACTTTTGAGGCGGCCTGAAATCTCATACCGAGACCTTGAATTTTTTGAATTAAACACAAGCCAGGATTCCATTTCTGAGGATGTTATATCCCAAATTGAAATAGAAATTAAATACGAGGGTTATATAAAAAGGCAGATGGAACAGGTTGATAAGTTTAAGAAGCTTGAGGATTTCGTTATACCAGTGAGCTTTTCTTATGATAGTATCCCTGGTTTGTCGAATGAGATTGTTCAGAAACTCACAAACGTTCGTCCTAACTCTTTAGGACAGGCAACCAGAATTTCCGGTGTTACTCCTGCTGCAATTTCAGTTTTAATGGTTTATCTAAAACGAGATGAGAATCAAAAGTTAGCGGGTCGTCATTCTATTTCTTCTTGATCTTCCAAGTTTTCAGAACCAAGCTCTTCTTCCAAAAGCTCCATCATATCTTCGTAGTCACCGCCTATGTATCCGGAATTGTCCGGATCCTCAAGCATTTCTACCAGATCTTTTATTTTTCTTCGAGCTTTTCTAGGCATGCTCCCTGCCCTCCGTTATTTCTATAAAGTTACTTAGGACTTCTTATACCTAATATTATAAAATCAACAATTTGAAAATCAATACACATATATTATAGCGGAATTGTATTTAAAATGTTCGTTTTCTGAAGATTTTCATATTAATACTTTATGATTTCTCCGGAGCAAGTAGTTCAAGCATCTTGTTCACATCTGTTGTGGGTAGATTGCATACATGGTTGAGGCAAACATAAGCTGTGGCTTTCCCATTTATTCTCGACTGTCCTTTTGTGAACTCTGCAATTTCTGTAATCTCGGAATCCTTCTCAGTTCCACGAAGTAGCACTACTTTATTGGGACTATAGACTTTTCTAATGGCTTCAAGCATTGTTTTTGTGTCTTCTGCCAGAGGGTCCCCTACTATAACTACCTCATATGAAGGTCCTAATCCAAAATCAAGCCCCGTCATAAATAGCGTGTATGCCATCGGGCCGCGTTCAATTGTTTCAGAAAAAGCCTTACCAAGTTTAGAAGCCTTTTCTTCATAATCTACAATGCCTGTTATCCTTGCTATTTTAAGTAAATTAAGCCCTGCTACAGAGTTTCCAGAGGGTATAGCACCGTCATATATCTCTTTTTGCCGGGCGATTAGCACTTCAGCGTCATTTGAAGTGAAATAATATCCTCCGTTATTATCGTCCCAAAATCCCTTATCCAATTCATTTTGCAGAACAAGTGCGGATTTAAGATATTTAATGTCAAAAGTACTCTCATATAACTCAAGGAGTCCCCAAATAAAAAATGCATAATCATCTATGTTGGCTGTAATCCCCGCTTCCCCTTCTCTATATCTGTGAAGGAGTTTTCCCTGATCGTTACGCAAATCTTTTAATATGAAATCAGCAGCACGTCTCGCAGCATCAGTATAAATAGGTTCATTGAAAGCTCTCCCCGCTTTTGAAAGTGCCGCTATCATGAGGCCGTTCCAGTCAGTAAGAATCTTGTCGTCTTTATATGGGTGTATCCTTTTTTCACGTTCATTAAACAATCTGACTCGGGACTTCTCTACTCTCTTATTAAATTCTTCTTCGCTAAGCTCGTATGAGGAAGCAATCTCACTAAGGGGCTTGTTAAGATGTAGTATATTAGATTCGGTTTTGTGTCCCCCTGCTTCTTCTTTGAAATTGCCTGATTTACTTGTATTAAATGTTGCAATTATTATTTGGGCATCTTTATCGCCTAAGGTCTCTTTTAATTCCTCTTCTGTCCAGACGTAAAATTTCCCCTCTACCCCTTCGCTATCTGCATCTTCTGCCGAATAAAACCCTCCTTCAGGGGATGTCATATCTCTAAGCACATAAGTAAGTATCTCACGCGCAGTATTTTCATATTCTTTCTTGCCCGTAGCCTGGTAAGTCTCAGTGTATGCCATAGCCAGCATTGCCTGATCGTAAAGCATCTTTTCAAAATGAGGTAAAAGCCAGCTTGGGTCTGTGGAATAACGGTGAAAACCGAATCCAACATGGTCATACACGCCTCCTAGACGCATTTCGTTAAGT
>SMWY01000025.1 GCA_004356555.1 Candidatus Dadabacteria bacterium | reverse complement strand
GCTCTTTTGAGGTCGAAAAGATCGTTGGCTCTCATCCTGATGTTGAAGAATCGGGCGCCATTGGAGTTAAAGCTGAGGCCGGACGTTATGCTGAAGACGAACTCATGATAGTTGTTGTGCCAAAGAAAGGTAAGACAATCGATCCTGTAAAACTTATAAAGTTTCTAGAGCCCAAAATGCCTTACTTTATGATTCCAAGATTCATTAGATTTGAGGAATCACTTCCCAAGACCGGGACTCAAAGGGTTCAGAAGAACAAACTTCGTGATAAGGGTATTACAAAAGACACTTGGGATATGAAAAAGGCAGGTTATAAGGTTAAGAGGTAAGTATAGTTTGAGTTGATTATAGGTTGAAATATTATAAGGATAGATAAAGGAGGAAAATATGTTAAGAATCATTCCCGTACTAGTATTAGCAGTGGTTATTGGCGTGATGTCATCATTTAATACATTAGCAGAAGATTCTCTTGGGGTTTCGGAGTTCAGGAAGTTGTACGACGGTCTTTTATCTGGGAAAACCTTAGTGAATGAATCACAGCAAAATGGAACGGTAGTAAAAAAGGAAAAAATTTACGGAAAAGCTGTTGATACCGGTGACGGGGATTTTGATATTCCTGTTTCTCAAGTAATTACGTATACCAAAGACGGCAAAATGGAATTGAAAGTTCAAGTTAATATTATCGACAGAGTGAATGATCTTGGAGGCCGCGCCATTATACAGGAAGAAATAACAGGTATCAGTGTGCTTGAGCAGGGCGATGAAAAGCCTGAGGAGTCAAATGGGATGGAGTTTGGTGGAATATACCGCGTTGGCAAAAATGCTGAAGGCGGATTCGTTGTTCACAACTTTTCATTAACACCCTCACTTCTTATAGAAGGCGAGTCACTATCACTAACGGGGTCAATGATATCCTATTCTTGTTATGCGCAAGATTCTAAATCTGTTTGTAATTACACTGTGCGCGATTTTGAGCTTGGCGATTACGAACCTTATAAAGGATATAAAATTGGGAAGCCCATTGGTGGAGACTTTACCGAGACATTTGTGAGCAAATAGTTTTCTAATAAAAAAACGGAGGCGAACTAATGAGAAAAATAACTTATCTATTGGTACTTCTTTCAATTTCTTCATCTTATGTTTTTGCGGATCCTGTTATTGATCCTGCAAGTATTAAGAATCAGGATAAATACTACAGAGACAACGCAGAGTGCAAAGCGCTAGCTAAGGATAACAAAGGCGGCGTGGGTAGTGTTGCTAAAGATACAGCGATTGGCGCCGGTATCGGGGCAGGTACAGGGGCATTGTTAGGCGCTATTGGCGGTAGTATTGGCAAGGGATTGGGTATTGGGGCTGTAGTCGGCGGAGTAGCGGGTGGGGGAATGAGTATCTATAAAAACCATAAAAATTATGACCAAATCTACAAGAACTGTATGAGAGGAAGGGGTTATAGAGTTTTAAATTGATATTCAGGTATAAATAAGAATGAAAATTTTTAATATTAAAACATGAAATCTGAAATTTATATCGCCACCTCTATATGTTGACTACTTCTCAGTGGATTTTCCTCATAACTATTATATTGGTTACCTACGCTGGAGGATATTATCCATTATTTCGGCGGGAAAAAGCGAGGCAGGCAGAAGGCTTTCCCTTGGGGGGAGCTTTTACTGCGGGGGTTTTTCTAGCTTTATCATTGATTTTAATGTATCCCTCCGCATCTAAATTATTAAACAAATCTTTTCCTGATTTTGATTATCCTATAGTTTCTGTTTTAGTATTGTGTGTTTTTCTTGTTTTGCTCGGTTTGGAACACATTATTAAAAATTTTGAACGGAAAAGTGCCAGCACTAATAATCAGTTATCAAATCCTACCATTCCGATTATCATGACGGTGATGATCGCTATCCCCTCATTTTTTCTAGGTACAGCCCTCGGCGTAAGCGACCCATCTACGGCGGTTTTTATATGGATTGCTATAATGGTCCATAAATCATCTGCAGCTTTTGCTCTAGCTCTGAAGATGGTTCGGAGCACCTTGACTAGGAATCAAACACTTATAATTTTTAGCTTATTTGCCTTGTCAACTCCAATTGGAATTATTTTTGGAGAAGATATGCACGATTATTTATCTTCTGAAACTTTAGTATTTGTAAAGGGATTTATCTTAGCTTTAGCCTCTGGAACGTTCTTATATATGGCTACGCTTCATGACCTTGAACATGCACCTTTAATTAAGAGCTGCGTTACTAAGAAGGGATTTTTTATTATGCTTTGCGGATTTACAATTACTTTGTTAGTGCGTTTATTAATTGGGGAAGCACATCATATGTAGACATGATTTTCCTGAGGGTTGTACTACTAAAGAATTGAATATATGCTCGTTCTATGATCAAAACGATTAAATTAAGAATGTTATTAGGGTTATGACTAGAATAGAAGATACTTTGATTAATGGATCAATTAAAATCGTATCTTGCTCTGAATAAATAAGAGCTCGAACTTGCTTCGCGTTCAGTTATGGGGAATTTCACTCCTGCACCAAGACCTATTGCATTGAGAACGCTTTTATCAGAAAAAGGAATTACCCAAATGCCAAAACCTAGTTCTAAGATCGTACCCTCTTCTTCTCTATCCAAGGCATCAACGATTGAAGTCCCCAAAAGCTCGATTACAGGGGTTAGTCTGTTATTAATATATTGCTGAGTTAATGCCAGGTTCCATATGACATCCTTCTCACGAGTCCTACTGATCCCAAGCATATCCGCCATTTGCTTCTGCTCGTCAGTAAGCCTCAGCTGCTGGGAATATGCAATTTCCAACTGTAATCCGAAATACGCAATATCCGCAACATTGAAAAAATAACCTGAGTTCAATGAAAATCCCCATTCGCCAGTTCCGCCGATATTCTTGTTCTGGTCACCGGTTGGAAAAAGGAAATTACCAATCAATGAAATGAATAATAGGTCATTAAATGACGGACAACAAATTAGAAGCTGAGCTGAAATCCCAAGATCCGAGAGGTTGAAAACTGAGTCCTCGTCGTCAGGATTATGATATTCAAAAGGAATACCTAGTCCTAATTCTAAACGATTTGCAAATATCCAAGAGCCGATTATATCTATCTCTACTGATTTCTCCATATCCTGATTTTCAATTCCAACATCGAACTCTAATGTCTTCTCGAGGAATGCTTCTTCGGTGAAAATGGGTTCCACAGGATCAAATTTACCTAAAGTATCTCCAAAAACCGTTACAATGCTAATGGTTAAAAAAATTGTTCCAACTAACAATGAGTATTTGCAGATCATATCGTAGTCATAATTTATAAGTTTATTTTTCATAGCAAAGATAGAAATCACCCTCCCCCCCCTTAATTAAAGGTGATTAGTTCATTTTAGGACTAGGCTATAAAATACCTAGTCATGACATTAAAAAAGCTACAAGAAATAATAAGCGGAAGCAAATGCATAAGAAGTGAAAACACGAGATTACATAAACTCGTGGACGGAGTGAGGAGTTTTTATAGAAGTGATCAGGTGAATGACCACATTTATACAAACTGTATGATAGAAAGAGGTTATAAGTTCTCGAATTAATAGAACATGATGTGGATTTAATAGTTGTAGTGTTTAATTTTCTCGCCCTTTTCTCCGATATGGGTCATAGCGTCAATCCCGATTTGAAGGTGAATATCGGACCAGTTTTTAGTAACCTTTAAATCTGATTCTTCTGTCTTAACTCCTTCAGGAGTAATGGGTACATCCGAAACCAAGAGAAGGGCGCCTCTGGGGATCTCGTTATGGTGACCTACGATAAATAGCGTTGCCGTTTCCATATCAATCGCGATTGTCGTAATAGCCCTCAGATATTCCATAAAATCCCTATCATGCTCCCACACTCTGCGGTTTGTCGTATAAACCACGCCGGTCCGGTATTCGTAGCCGTGTTCAATGATCGTCTCGGAGACAAATTTATGGAGTTTAAAAGAAGGTAAAGCCGGCACCTCATGAGGAAAATAATCGTCACTCGTCCCCTCACCCCGGATTGCCGCAATTGGGAGTATAAAGTGTCCTATCTCTGTTGATTTTTTAAGTCCTCCGCATTTGCCTAAAAATAATACCCCTTTGGGTTTAATGGCTATAAGAAGGTCCATGATAGTAGCTGCGTTTGGAGATCCCATTCCGAAATTGATTATAGATAGCCCGTCTTTGTTAGTTGCCACCTGCATGGGCTTGTCCTCACCGTACACATTGCAGTTAAATATATCAGCGAACCTCTGCACATAATATTGGAAGTTGGTTAGGAGTATATAAGACCCGAACTCCTCAATTGCCATACCGGTGTACCGGGGGAGCCAGTTTTCGGCAAGCTGGATTTTCTCGGTTAAGGGCAAATTGCTTTTTGAGACAGTATCGCTGAATTCGATCATCTTTCTTCCTAATAATTCAAAACAGGGACTCAGATGATAAGTCTATATATAAACACTGCATTTATCTATATAGTAGCTGTTTCCAATATTATTACGATCAAAAAACCGACAAAAAACATTGTTGTAGAAAAAGCGGAGTCCTGCTCTCCTCTATGAGCTTCAACTAAAAGCTCTTCGGTAACTAAATATAGAAGTGCCGCTACGGCGAAAGCTATAATTACGTCTATACCGGTGCGATGAATACCTTCAAGCAGAGTGCCTCCAAGGGTTGCGCCTACGAGTACGAGCAATGAAAGAATAATGGCGGTTGCGATTATCCTTAATTTGCTCTTGCCTTCATTTGCTAAATTGGACGATACAGAGAGTGCCAGGAATAAGAGCTCAATTGAAAGTGCTACTGTTATTATGATCCCCTCTTTAATTCCGACATCGAAACTAACGCCCATAAGAAGACCATCTATAAATACATCTACCCCCGCTGCTATTACAAAGCTTCCCGAACCTTGCCCCCCCTCGAATTTCTCAGAGCCCCATCTAACGACCAGCATCAGAGCTACACCTGATGAGAAGCCGATAATTAAAGGAAGGAGTTGCATATTGGTAACTAGCTCTGGTAGAAGCTCAATCGCAACAGCTGCAAAAACGACCCCGGCAGCAAAATGTTGAACAGTAATTCTGGTTTTTCCCCCCGGCGACCGGTATGCGGCTATTATTCCCCCAATAATTGTCACAACTACCGGGATTAAAATATATGTAAGAACTGTTTGTAGAGATTCTGACATTCATTTGCCCTTATGCAGTTCTTGAATTCTAACTGTTTAGGTAAATCTATTGAAATACCATAGGGTGACGGTACTGTTACACGATCAAGCGCGCTTATGGATGAGAGAGAGGGTGGTATATGGACTCCATATCTAAAATCTCCAATCAAATGGTCAAACGTAATGTTTCTTTTCTCTGATCATTTAGGGTTAACAAAAGATCCTTCATTTAGCAATAATGTGCTTTACATATTGCTCGAACAACCAGTTGAATAATCCGCTTGTTGAAACATTGTGACAATTCTGTAGGATTAATAAACACCAATTCTTTGTTCCGGGAGTAAGCTAATTGTCCGCTAAAAAATCCTTTAAAGAAATAATCAAAAGCTCTAACAAGGCCCTCTTAATTGGTATTGGAGGGGGAGGGGATATTGTAGGCACTATACCCACGGCCGATCTTCTAGGTTTGTTCGGAGTTGAATGCATCTTCGGTGGACTATCTTGGGAGCGTTCTGTTT
>SMWY01000137.1 GCA_004356555.1 Candidatus Dadabacteria bacterium | reverse complement strand
CAAATCGCAACAGACCATCCTTTTTTTGCAAGTGCAAGCCCGATCTGCTTTCCAATCCCTCTTGCTCCACCTGTTATTAATGCAACTCTTTCACTCATTTAATAATCTCCTGATTAAAGAAAATATATACTACAAATTCTTTGGCGGGCGGGCGTTGTTTGCAGAGACCCGTGAGCCCCCCACTCTAAAAGTTCTTTACTGCAGTCATCCCTGTCCAAAATCACCTCTATAAGACTGGGGCCGCCTCTATGAGAAAGCGCTGTATTAATTACAAGCTTAGTGGAGGGCTTATATATTTCCTTATGCCCATAAATATAATAGACTGAAATAATAAAAATTGGTACTAGGGGGGATAAATAACCATGGCGACAAAATTTGATGCAATAGTAATCGGGACCGGACAGTCAGGCCCGGCATTAGCAGAGCGTTTATCTAACGCAGGAATGAAAGTCGCAGTAATCGAGCGTAATTTGTTTGGAGGCACATGCGTAAATACCGGCTGTATACCGACAAAAACTCTTGTAGCCAGCGCCAGGGCAGCGCATGTGGCCAGGACTGCATCAGATCTTGGCGTAATGATTGATGGCCGTATAGATGTGGATATGAAGAAGGTTAAGGCAAGAAAGGACGAGGTCTCAGGCAGTTCTAACAAAGGTGTAGAGGACTGGGTCAGGGGGATGGAGAATGTCACCGTGTATCAGGGACACGCCCGTTTTCAATCTCCAAATACAGTGAGAGTAAATGATGAGATACTGGAATCTGACAAAATTTTTATAAACGTGGGCGGGAGAGCATTTGTACCGCCTGAGGGTAACGAAGAAGGGATAAATTATCTTACGAATTCGACCATGATGGATATAGATTTCCTTCCAGAGCACTTAATCATAATAGGAGGAAGCTATATAGGGCTTGAATTCGGGCAGATGTACAGACGTTTTGGTAGCAAAGTAACAATTATCGAAAAAGGGCCTCGTTTAATTGGCCGTGAGGATGAAGACATTTCAGACACGGTAAAAGAAATTTTTGAGAAAGAGGGTATTAATTTGAGACTGAACGCAAGCTGTATTAATGCGAAAAAACATGAGCAGGGTGTAATGGTTGAAGTTGACTGTACTCATGGAGACACTCATATAACCGGATCACATATCCTCTGGGCTGTGGGACGTGTTCCAAATACCGACGATTTGGGGCTTGATAAAGCCGGGGTCCAAACAAATGAGAGGGGTTACATAAACGTAGATGATGAATTAAAAACAGATGTTGATGGTATATGGGCCATCGGCGACTGTAACGGTAAAGGAGCATTTACGCATACCTCTTACAACGACTTTGAAATAGTCGCGGCTAATTTGCTTGATAACGATCCGAGAAGAGTAAGTGATAGAATACTTTGTTACGGACTTTTCATAGACCCGCCGCTCGGGCGCGTGGGTATGACTGAGGATCAGGTGAGGAAGTCTGGGCGCAAGGCGCTAGTAGGTAAGCGCATGATGGCAAGAGTAGGGCGGGCACGGGAAAGAGGGGAGACGCAAGGTTTTATAAAAGTCGTGGTGGACGCCGAGACAAAAGAAATACTAGGCGCGGCAATTCTGGGAATTGAGGGGGACGAGGCTATTCACTGCATTATGGACGTAATGTACGCCAAAGCGCCATATACCGTAATCCAAAGAGCTGTCCATATTCATCCCACGGTTTCTGAGCTTATTCCGACCGTGCTTGGCTCGCTTGAACCTTTGGAGTAATGGGCCAATATTATTGTCGTACACAGATTTGTTTACAATTTCCCCCTTAGAAAAAGGGGGATTAAGGGGGATTTAAGAATGTTTACAGAACAACTGTATCAATCATTCTTACTAAGATTCCAAGCAATGAATCATTATCTTTTCAATCACATCCAAAATATTGATGAGTTTAGCTACTATTAAAGACAATTCACTTCTTAGTGAGCAAATATTTAAAATCTGGCTCTGGGACGCGAAGTTTAAGATTGAGCGCATATCTGAGTACTTATCTCCGAAAGATAAAATATTAGACATTGGCACGGGTCCGGGAAGTGTGTGTCTTTTGATGAATGGGGATGGTTACAACGTAACCCCGATCGATGTTATAGATCAGACCTTATCTCCGGAAATAGCCCCTGAGATTTATAATGGGAAAAAGCTGCCATACAATAACTCCTCATTTGATACCGCTCTCATACTCACAGTGCTTCATCATACCTCTAATCCTGAGGAAATATTATTGGAAGCCAAAAGAGTCGCTGATAAGATAATAATAATTGAGGATATATATACAAACCCAATCCAGAGGTATCTGACCTATTTTGTCGATTCTATAGTCAACATGGAGTTCTCGGGCCACCCTCATTCAAATAAAAGTGATAATGAATGGAAGGATGTTTTTATAGAACTCGGGCTTAAATTAAAAGCTGCTAAATATAGCCGATTTTTACTATTTTTTAGACAGGCAACTTACTATTTGGAGAAATAGGCCTGCTTAATCAAGGCTTGTTCTGTTATACTTATTAGTAGTTATATTGGGAAGTGAAATTATGGATTTAGAAAAAAGAATAAAAGCACATAGAGACTTACTTTCAGGCATATGCTGCCCGGAGCGTAAAGTTAATCCGGTCACTCTTGAGCAGGTGCTTCTTTTAACAATGGAAATCTCCCGTGAAGGAAGGGAAGGGAAAAAGATTGGAACTATGTTTGTGATTTCCGACACTGAGGAAGTACTTAGAAGATCGAGCCCCTTAATCCTGGATCCGTTATTCGGCCATCCGCCCAGCAAAAAAATCGTAAGCGACAAAAACACAAGGGAGACTATAAAAGAGCTTGCCCAACTTGACGGAGCTTTCTTGGTCTCCGATGACGGCGTGTTTATTTCCGCCTGCCGTTATATAAACGCTACATCTGAAGGGATTAAACTTCCGCTTGGTCTTGGAAGCCGCCACATGGCCGCGGCCTCTATTACAAAGGGAACCAATGCTGTAGCAGTCGTGCTCTCAGAAAGCTCAACGATACGAATATTTGATAATGGGGAGATAATTGGTGAAATTATTCCCGAGCTCTGGATGCTGAGGCAATACGCTACCAATCTCAGCAGATCTGAGGAGACTGAGTTCAAAGAAGAATTAACAATAGTAAATAATGGCGATTAAACTCTCTCTTATATAAACTTATGATTGTAATTAACATCGCTGATATCCACGGAAATGCTAAGCCTATTCCAGAAATAGGAGAGATATTATCATCCGCTGATCTTATTCTATTAAGTGGGGATATAACACACTTTGGTGGGGAAAAAGAAGCCTCACAAATAATCGATTTAATAAGAACTTATAACTCAAACATTCTTGCAGTTACAGGAAACTGCGACAAAAAAGAGGTGGACTCTTACTTAGAAAGAGAAAATATTCAAATTCACGGACGTCATTTTGAAATAGACGGTATTTCAGTATTCGGAGCCGGGGGATCACTTCCTTGTCCCAGCCCTACGCCGAATATTTATACTGAGAATGAATATGTCGAAATTCTTGATAGTTCTACACAAAATTTAGATAACAGGAGGCCCAAAATCTTGGTCTCGCATCAGCCTCCCATTAATACGTTAAACGATACCATTAGCACCGGCGCTCACGTAGGGAGCGTAACGGTTAGAGAATTCATAGAGAAACTTAAACCCTTAGTATGCTTTACCGGACACATTCACGAAGCCCAGGGAATTGATGAAATCGGCATAACAAAAATCGTTAATCCCGGCCCGCTAGGAACCAGATCATACGCGTATATGGAAATAAGCGATAAAATCGATACACTTGAGATAAGAAAAATCTAACAAGAATCCTATACAACCATATGTAAACATTAGAGAATCAAACACCCCACTAAGTACCAAGTTTTATAACTCGAACTTACTTGTTGACTTACCTAATCTATAAAGGATATGATGGTTAACAAAATTCATACTATAATTTATTACCTGTAAAGTTATTGCATATATTAAGGAGACTAAAGTGAATTCCAGATTGCACTCTTTTTTTAGCGCATTAATCATTCTTATCTGTCTATCGAGCTATTCATTCTCCCAAGAAGACCCAAGCGGCTATATATATATAATCCTGGACTCATCAGGCTCAATGTGGGGAGAGCTTCCCGATAAGTCGAGGAAAGTCGAAACCGCAAAGAAAGTATTAAAAGAATATGTAGCCGGTGATTTTGAGGGATACGAGCTTGCATTTAGAGTCTATGGACACAGGAGAAAGGGAGACTGTCTGGATTCTGAATTATTAATCCCATTTGGTGAGCCTGATCAGGTTATATCTGAGCTTACACAGTCAATCGATTCTATTAAACCGTTGGGGAAAACTCCAATTACATACAGTTTGCAAGAGGCCCTAAAAGACTTTGGAGACCGCCAAGGGGAAATAATACTCATAAGCGACGGTATAGAAACCTGCGACGCCGATCCATGCGAGCTCGTACGCGAGTGGAGAGAAAAGGATGTAAAAATAAAAGTCCATGTAGTGGGCTTAGGACTGGATGAAAAATCAAAAGCTGCTATGCAGTGCATATCTGATGCTGCGGGCACAGAGTACCACGACGCCTCATCAGCCTCTGAGCTATCAGAAGGTCTTACCAAAATAAAAGAAGAAGCAGCTCCAGTGGAAAGAAAGAAGGAGCCCAAAACCCACGCTGCACTTATAATAATTGGAGTTGATTCTTTAGGAAACAAAATTCGGGTTGAGGGCACTGTTATAAGAGAAGGAGAAGATTCTATAGAGGTATCGAGCAACGGAAGAAATATTATTAAAGGCGGGGACTATAATCTGGAAGTCGGTGTCCTTACACGAAACGGCAACTTATATAAACCGGTAACGAAACCTATAACAGTAGCTGACTCTGGAGAGACTAAAGTTGAAATAGTTATAGAAGTCCCGCCGTCAGTAAAAGCGAAGTTTTTAGACGGGGACAAGGTCCAAAGAGGCTCGCAGATTTATGCCTACCAAGATGGGAAGAAGAAAGCAGTATTTAAATTCAGACCTCAAGACGAAGTTTACATCGACGAAGGAACTTATGAATTCAGAAGCAAGCCTAATGAAGAAAATGATCTTTCTGTAACGGAATCTTTTGAAGCTGGTGACAGTAAAGAACTTGTTTTCAATATGGTTCACACAGTACATATATATATAAAAATGGTTGCATCGGGAACGGGGGAATTGTACCGTGAGAACTATGAGCTTAGGAAAGACGGAAAAAAAGAATATCTCGTTCACATAAGTAACGGAGCTCGTGTGCTTCCGGGCACCTATGATTTAATTCTTCCAAATAGGCTCTTTTGGTATACAAAAGAAGGTGTCTCTATTTCTGAAGAGGACGAGCAGGAGATTGATGTAACAGTTCCGACGGGGTATATAACATTTGTATATAACAATGCTGACGGAACGAGAGATAAAGACGACAGAGTATTTGTCACTTCAGTGTCACTTGAAAATGGGACAGTCCCTAGGTATTCAAAAGGAATATTTAAAAACGGCGGAGAGAAAATCCCTTTTCTACCAGGCAAATATTCAGTAGGTGGCTGGGCACACAAATCAAGTAAAGGAGACGGAACCTATCAAGATGTTGAATTTGAAGTAAAAGAAGGGGATGACAAAGAGGTTATAATTAAACTCAAACCAAATTAAAATTTAGGAGGCTTTATTGTGAAATCATATTTACACAATGCAATTTTTTCAAAGTTAGGCTATCCGGCAGCCATTTTTATTTTTACTATCATGACCGTGTCATTCGCAATAGATGGCAGGACAGCTGATCAGAAAATGCACACGCTTAAAAACTACTCTGTAAATTATGAACTGAGCGGCAATACAACGGGCAGCAAACAACAGTATTCCCAGGACTACGGCAGGACAATTTGCTGGATTGAGAAATCCGAGACGAGTATTATGGGAAATTCACAAAAAAAGAACGTAAAGGTTATAACTTATGTAAAAGATGGTGATCAATGGATCATAACAATTGAACTTGATAAGAACACCGGAACAAAAATGAAAAACCCTATGTACAAAGCTATGGCTGGCGCAATGAAAGGAAAGACCCCTAAAGAGTTCAGCGAATCGCTCATGAAGCAGATGGGAGGTAAAGTAGTGGGCGAGAAAACTGTAAACGGTGAGAAATGTACGGAATGGAAAGTAATGGGCGGAGCTTTTACCTGTATAACCGAAGACCAGATAGTAGTTGAATCAAAAGCAGATATGGCCGGCATATCAATATCCGAGGTTGCAACCGAAGTAAAAAGGAATGACCCTGGACCCAAGGGCATCTGCAGCGTTGGAGACGCAACAATTACAGAAATAGATTTAGGACAGATGATGGGACAATAAGTGCAGCACAAATAAATAGTACAAGGCCTAATGCACAATCCGGCAAAATCGCGACAGAACTAAATAGAAATTCCACAAAAGATAGTGAAGATACTAAGGAAAAACAATAAAAAGGAGGCTAGCCGTAGTTAGGTAGCCTCCGAATATTGTTTGCAAGTCAGCTTGTTTTACGTATACCTTCAACTTCCAAAGTTATCCTAACCTCATCACCCACAAGAAAGCCTCCGGCTTCAAGAGCCTTGTTCCATGTCATGCCAAAGTCTTTTCGGCTAATTTCCCCACTTGCTATAAACGCTGTGCGCTCAAAGCCCCAAGGATCGCTCGCTACATGTCCCTCATATACCGCGTCAAGCGTAACTTCTTTTGTTATCCCGTGTATTGTGAGGTCACCTACTATCTGAAATTTATTACCGTCTCCATTTTTAATCTCTTTACTTTTGAAAGTAATATTAGGGTATTTCTCAACATCTAAAAACTCAGCAGACTTTAAATGATCATCTCTCTTCTTCTTATTAGTATTGATGCTTGATGCCACAATGCTCGTATTTACATTTGAATTAGCAATATTTTCTAAATCTATTGAGTATGAGCCTTCAAGCAGGTCAAACCGCCCTGTTACTGTGCTTATAGCCAAATGCTTTACCTTAAAAGTTACCTGGCTGTGGTCCGGATCGATAATATACTCTGCAACTTCTGCGTGAGACTGGCTGTAGCCCGCAAAGAATACAGTAAACGCTAAAGCCACTATAGCTATAAAACTCTTTAGTTCCTTCATTCGAAAAGCCTCCTGTGAATTTGGTATTTCCTTACTTTATATTTTTGATGAGAACATCCGTTCTTTGATTCAAAAATACCATACAATTTTTCCTTTTCATATATATTTGATATCCTTAACCAAAATTGCTAATAAAGAAATTTAGGAGTTAATATGGCAAACCTAACAATAAGACACGCAGAAATTAAAGATGGAGTCTCAATGGCTGAAATACTGAGAAAAATAGGCTGGTCTGAAAAAAGAAACAATATGCCGCTTAAAGAGGTCTCAGAACCAATCGAAGAACTTATCAAGCATTGCAACAAAAACACTGAAGGACATACTATGATCGTTGCTGTAGACGAAGAGAATAGAGTAATAGGATTCACAAACGTCCACTGGGTGCCGTTTGTCATGCTGGGTAGCTGGGAGGGTTATGTGTCTGATGTTTTCGTAAGCCCCGAGGCAGGAGGCAAGGGAGCCGGAAGCGCTCTCATCAAATATGTTATGGAGGAGGGAGAGAAAAGAGGCTGTATGAGACTTATGCTCACAAACGGCAAGGAGAAACCCTCTTATCAAAAAGGCTTTTATAAAAAAATGGGCTGGACAGAAAGACCTAAAGTTGCCAATTTTGTATATTATTATAGAGAGCCCTGGTCATAATTTGCCATTTGTGCTCATTCATTTAAGTGGTAAAATGCTCTCTTGAAGATGGCAGAACAGAAAACATTAATCTTAGTCAGGCACGCCAAGTCGAGCTGGAAAGATACAACTCTAAACGATATACAGCGACCGCTTAAC
This sequence comes from Candidatus Dadabacteria bacterium, assembly GCA_004356555.1. Taxonomy (GTDB): domain Bacteria; phylum Desulfobacterota_D; class UBA1144; order Nemesobacterales; family UBA2774; genus CR02bin9. The sequence continues at coordinate 6,116 of SMWY01000137.1, read as the reverse complement.
AAACGAGGCAACAAAGATGCTCCAAAAATGGGACAGTACATGGCGGAGCACAAAATTCAGCCCGAAGTCATATTTTCAAGCCCAGGACTTCGCGCACTGACTACAGCAAGACTAATCTCTGTCAAAATCGGTATTCAACCCATGGATATTAAAATTGTCGATAGAATTTACACCTTTGACTCCAAGGAATTGCTTGCCGTAATCAAAGCTTTAAAGAACAAGTTTGATAAAGTCATGATAGTAGGGCACAACCCTGCCATAACAGAACTCGTCAATTATCTCTCCGGTTCTAAAATTGATAATGTTCCTACATGCGGACTGGCAGTACTAACATTCCCCATTGACTCCTGGAAAAAAGTTAGTAAGAACAAAGCTAATCTAGATAGTTTTGATTATCCCAAGAAATTATGGTAGAAACCTAGCCATTAATTACTCAGGCTAAAACTTTTAAGAATTAAATCTGGAGTTTCAAAATGAATATATCAACCCCCGATTTATGCGACGCATATCCCGATTTAGTAAGGGTCTTAGAGCCGATATTTACAAACTACGGCGGCAAAACCTCTTTTGGTGGCAAGATCGTTACAGTTAAGTGCTTTGAGGACAACTCTGTGGTTAAAGAAAGCGCTGGAAAACCAGGAGAGGGCAAAGTGATGGTAGTTGACGGGGGAGGGTCCTTGAAAAAGGCGCTCTTAGGCGATTTAATTGCACGGACAGCACTTAATAACGGTTGGGAAGGATTTATCATTTACGGCTCCATACGGGATGTAGAACCGATTAGCGGTATGAAGATCGGCGTTAAAGCCCTAAACTCGATCCCACTTAAAACGGAGAGAAAAGGGGCGGGCGAAGAAAATGTTCAGATTACCTTTGGCGGTGTTACTTTTAAGCCAGGTGAGTACGTTTATGCCGACAGTACAGGAATAATTGTCTCAAGTGATCCTCTATTAAAACCAGAGTAAAGAAATTAGTACTTTGAAATATAATCGTACATAAGCCAAAAATGCATAGCGCTCCCTACCATAATAAACACATGAAAAACCTCATGAAAACCAAAAAACCCGGGCCAGGGGTCGGGTCGGCCAACTGCGTAAATTACCGCGCCAAGAGTATAAAATCCTCCTCCGATAAATAGCCATAATGAACCGCCTATGCCAAGTGCTCCAATTATAGGAAGCAGATAAATCAATGCAATCCACCCCGCAACCACATAAATTACAGAAGAAAACCATCTTGGAGCATGTATCCAGAAAATCTTTATAAGTATGCCTATCACAGCCAGACCCCAGATAATTGCCAATAGGCTCCACCCCCAAAACCCTTTAAGCGCTATAAGACAAATTGGAGTGTACGAAGATGCTATAAATACAAATATCATCATATGGTCTATCTTTTTAAGTCTCTTTATACCTTTTTCGGATAAAAACAACGTGTGATAAACCGTACTTGCGGCATAAACCATCATCATACTCACTCCGAATATCGAAAATGTAATAATATGAAGAGGTTTGATCACCGGATAAGTTGAAATGTAGAGCAGAACCAGAAGGCCGAACAATGCCACTAGAAACGCAATAAAATGAGTCAATGCGCTCATTGGTTCTCTAGCCAAACTCATTAAGTAATTAGAGTGTCTAATAATATGTCCGCCAATAATTTTTTTGAGATGGGTGCTGAAATATGAAGTTTTATTATACCGACTCACGATTCCTTAAGCCACCGGTAATAGTTGTTCTCTGCTACTCCTATCTTCCGGCATACCTCGGATACCTTTGTGCTGGCCTTTTCCTGCCTTAAGTTAAACGCTATCTGCTCTTCGGAGAGCCAGTAACCTTATAATCCCTCGTCTAGAACCGACACGAGATTCTGTCTTGACTCCTTAGCTTATCTTAGTTACTGTTGCTAATTACCATCCATGGGTTTTTAGCAATACTGGGTCGCTTAATCGTAATTGAGAGCAGGTTATGGAGACTGGCATATGGCTCACTCTTCATGAGTTGGAAGAGTACTTAAAGTTTAGCCGGACCAAGCTCTATCGGATGGCCTGGGAAGGTGAGATTTCCACCTCCAAAATTGGGGTTTAATGTTGTGTTTCAACCGGAAGGAGATCGATGATCGGGTGACAAGCCGAAGACCTGTTTGCGGTGCCCTCACAGGAAACGAAAATGGTAACGATGGGGAGTGAGCGTAAATATGATGACGCGCAACACTCGCTGTCCCAACTTCAGCCATAGGCGTCGAAACGTACTGGTGTGTTATTGTTCCATGTGCGGCAAGCAGCTCATTCAAGAAAAGTGACCGCCGAGCGGATGGTTTGAGGGATAGAGCTTACGTATAAATTTTTGGTTTGGATGGGACATAGGAAGAATTTGAACATTGGATAAGGGATATCATAGCAGCTATAAATATCAAAATCACCTAGAGAAAGAATACATAAGGAGACGAATAATCTATGGGTAATATAAAAATCGCTATTGTTGAAGTTGGAAACTGCGCCAAGCTGGCCTTCAGCCATGGACAGGGAGGCATACTGAAAGCGCCATCGGCCTATTTCTGCAAACATCCGCTGCAGCAGTTCACTAAGGTTCCAGATGATGGAGCATTTTATCAATGGAGGCTGAGATAATGGGGATAAAGTGTCTAATTATTGCTGCGGGCAATGGCAGCCGACTACTGCAGAAAGGTGAGAGCAAGCCCCTCATCCCCATTCTGGGCATTCCCCTTATCGAACGTGTGATCCGCTCCGCCATGGAAGCCGGTACGGACGAGTTTTACGTTGTCGTCGGCTGGCAGGGCGACCGGGTCCGTGATTTTCTGGAACAGCTGGCGGAACGTCTCTCAATTCGGATCACGCCATTGGTAAATGAGGATTGGAAGAAAGATAACGGACTTTCAATGCTCAAGGCACGGGACTTTCTGCAAGATCCGTTTCTGCTGCTCATGGCGGATCATCTCTTTGATCCGGAGCTTGTCCGCGCCTTGATGACCCATTCCCTGCCCGATGGAGAAGTAGCGCTCGTGGTGGATAGCAATATTAATAATCCCCTAATTGACATAAATGATGTGACTCGTGTTAAGGTAAAAAACGGAAAGATCTGTAATATTGGCAAAAGGATGACCGATTTCAATGGCTTCGATACCGGTATTTTCCTCTGCTCTCCCGCCGTCTTTGATGTATTGGAACAAAATAGAGATAAAGACGGCGATACAACACTGTCCGGGGCAATCCGTGTTCTGGCTGAAAAGGGACGCGCTAAAGCAATCTCTTCAAACAGTTTCTGGATTGATGTGGACGACCCCCCTGCCTTTAAAAGGGCGGAGAACGCCCTGCTGGACCGTCTCCGAGACAAACCGACCGACGGGCCGGTATCACGTTACTTGAACCGCCCCCTTTCCGTAATGTTTTCCCGCCATTTGGTGAAACTCAATATTACGCCCAATCAAATTTCCATGTTCTCGTTTCTGTGTTCCCTGGTGGCCGCAGGATTGTTTGTGGCAGGTGGATATATCTTTTTGCTCATCGGTGGTGTTCTGGCACAGTTCGCATCTATCATCGATGGCTGCGACGGCGAAGTGGCCAGACTTAAGTATCAGAAGAGCAATTTCGGCGGCTGGTTCGATGCAGTGCTGGACCGCTATGCCGACGCATTCCTGCTGATTGGCTTGACCTGGCACCTGCTGGCAATGGAAATGAACAGCTGGGTTTTATTCATAGGCTTCATGGCCATTATCGGCTCATTCATGCTGAGTTACACCGCCGACAAATACGACAACCTGATGCGCTCGCGTATCAAAAACGGGGGTGGAGCCGGGCTGAGGATGGGGCGGGATGTACGTGTGTTTCTCATCTTTCTTGGGGCAGCGACAAATATGGTACTACCGGTGCTTGTAATTATTGCCATTGTGATGAATGTTGAGACCATGCGCCGTGTCAGAGTTGCGTATGTTAACTGACATCGAATGCGCGAAGCAGAAAATCCGACTGATCATTGCAGGCTCACAGGTGCCTGAAGATCCGTGTCACGCTGACAACACATTGGAGTGGCTTTTGCGGCTGGAACCGGATGCCGACGAAGCCCTACAGCTAGCGGCACTAGCCCATGACATTGATCGGGCAATAGAGAGAATCAAGGTAAGACGAGCAGACTTCGACAATTACGACACCTTCAAAGCAGCCCATGCCAGAAACAGCGCTGAAATACTGCGCTCGATTTTGACCGCTTGCGGCGTGAAACGAAATATTGTGAAGGAGGCCTGTCGGTTGGTAGAGCTCCATGAGGTGGGTGGCGATCCCAGCTCCGATCTGCTCAAAGATGCAGACAGCATTTCCTATTTCGACGTCAACCTGCCGCTTTATTTCCAGCGTGAAGGTTGGGACGAGACTAAGCGAAGATCACATTGGGGTTACCGCCGGCTTACTCTAAGAGCGCAAGATATCGTCAAACACATCGACCATGGGGACAAAGAACTGACGCGTCTGCTCCGAGAGGTGATTCATGAAAGCGTCATGCTCCGTCTCAGTCCGAGGCATATCTTTTTCGACGATTTAAATTCGGAACTCTGATATATGGGAGTTATTGTTCTAATATTCCAATAGTCTATTGTATATTGAAGTGACTGCTAATTTGATTGCCCATTGAGTAGTTTGAGTGTTGATTGTTATGTCCGCCAATAATTTTTTTGAGATGGGTGCTGAAATATGAGGTTTTATTATATCGGCTTAATCAATATTAAAGCGGGACAATATATTATACTGAAATCTGTTTTCCTTGTACTGCCCCTTTTTGTCAAGAATCTAACTTAAAATATGGTTCTATTATAGGGGGGTCAGGTCACTGCAACCAGTCGAGAACAGTTGGATTCGAATAAAAGTGAATGAACACTGATGACGCTTCGAATGAATCAGTGGCATTACTTTCAACCTCCACTATTTTAAAAAATAGGGAACCGTTTTTATACTCGGCACTCAGGAGTTCAACCTCCACATTTCTTTCTCCGTTTTTCATCAACACGGAAAGAGTAGCGTTTGGCGGGTCTGCTTTGAAGCTGTCGACCCCCTTGTCCCACTTCTCAACGAAATTCGAGAGACTCATATGCCCTACCTTTCTTGACATATGGTCTGAGAAATAGATAACATTTGGTACTCCATTTAATATCAAAGTATCTCCCTTTAAGCTCCCTGAGGTCACACTCAAAACAAATAGATAACTAGGCTCTTCAGAATCGTCGATTAAATGTTCGGCAAATATCAACAACGTTAATATCCCGGTAAATATACCTATTATAATAGCCAATCTCACAGCTACTTCCCCCCTGATTCTTTAAATGCAGAGTTAGAGTAAAATCTCGAGTATTATAGCCGGGATTCTAAATAAAAGTTGGAATTATGAATATAGAAACTAAACAAAAAAGGGAGCCGAAGCTCCCCTTTTTGTCAATCTAGAATTTTGCAAGTTATTTCTTCTCTTCCAATATGAATGCCACTGTCTGGACTTTAATTTTTCCGTCCTCGAAAAAGAATGTATCGCTCGCGAATGGGATTTTGTACCCATCGGATTCCGCATTCCAGATAAGGTAAGCAAAATTGCCGTCTACTACTTTTTCTACAAGCTCAAAGTCTGAGCCTTGAGGTAGTATATTTTGAGTCAGATTAACGAAAAGCTCCCTTATATTATCGAGCCCCTTGAAAACAGAGTTCGGGATTATTACGGTAGAATCTTCCGTGTAATCTTCAAGTATGGCATCAACATCCCTCGCTGCAAATGCATCTAAGTGGTGATTTATTATCGATTCGGACATATCATATCTCCTTGATACACAGTTAATAGAAACATAATACACTCTAAATCCACCGTATAGCAATTCTCAATTATTAATTTCCATTTCAATATCTGTTTACATACTCGCTTTATTCAAGCAGTTTTTTAAATATTAATTATTATTTTTGTAAAAATCATCTTCCGCCTGAGCAGGTGTACGGTATCCATGTGCAGAGTGCAGATAACCGCATCGAGTTTCTATTAGCTTAATTCTACTAGCTTCTTAATGTGGAGCAGTATACACACTTCAATATAGCGGAGTGCCTAAATAGAGTAAATTAGAGAGTTATAATTGAT